>CAZMGC010000014.1:0-21796 GCA_964565795.1 uncultured Gammaproteobacteria bacterium | reverse complement strand
TCAATATACTTACAAGGCTATGGCTGATCAAAGCATATCAATATCTAACCTACCAGATCTCTTAACAGTAAGAGAAGCAGCCCAAGTTCTACGTGTATCTCCCCTAACGCTAAAAAGATGGGGCAAGAGAGGAAAGCTTCCAGCAATTAGAATTAATTCCCGAGGAGATCGAAGATACAGAAAAGAAGCTATTCTCTACCTCCTAGGAATCCAAGTTAAAGAAGACTAAACACTCTTCCAGTAATCAGCTAAGTGCTGACTTTTTATTTTCTCAATATCAGGATTATCGAAGTGTTCTTTTATGAACTCAAACGTTTCAAATGGAGCTTGCGTATTTACCCAAACCCCAGTTCCTACTTCAAATCCACCCAATGTCTTTAGCCTCGGAATAAATCTTAAATACCAATTTCTTCCAGGATAAATATAGAAATTAAATGGAAAATCATGACCATGTCTAAGATCAAAGATCTGAAGAAGACGGCCTACTACAAATGCTAACTCGCTAACCTCTTCACTTGTCGCATCTCCAAAGGAAACTCCAGAACTATGCGGCGCAACCCAAACTTCATCCGGCCACTCAGAATTTGCCGGACAAAAAAAATAAAGGTGTTTTAAATTTTTCTTTTCTTCTGTTCCTATATGAAGCTCTGGAATTTCTAATTTAACTTCCGAAGGAACAACTGCAAGCTGTGTGTGGGGGTGTGGAAGACTCTCCCCCGCCCTTTTTCCCTGATTATGGAAAATATACACCTGACCCTTATTTTTGTGTTCCTGAAAACGCTTTTGGTAAACATTAAAAATATCTTCAGACATATGAACGGGTAATTCATCGAAGTTTTTATGATGATCATCGGAATGAATTATTATTTCATGGATTGGAGCAAAAGGGTATTTATTTGGAACCACTCTAACTTGATTAAGGGTAACAATAGGATCCTCTTGACCTGGCTCAAATGGACACGGCGGCTCTACTCCTGCTGCTTGATCTGGTCTCTTAGCGCGCTTTGGAGCAGAAATAACCCACCCGCCAGAGGCAGGATCTTGAATAAATCTAAAATCGGGCATGTTATGAGCCTACAATTTTTTTGTAGACTTTCTCGTATTCTTCTACCATTTTATCAACTGTAAAATTTTCTTCAACATGTTTTCTTGAAGCTCTTCTCATAACTACATATTCTTCATCACTTAATGAGTAAATCTTATTAACCGCTTCTACCAAACCTAATAGTCCTGTTTTGGTAACCGAAAATTTACTAAGATTTCCGTCATGCTCTATTGTAAAACCAGTAACTCCATCGCGAATTATCTCAGGCACACTTCCTTTGTTAAAACCCACCACAGGAGTCCCACAGCTCATAGCCTCTGCCATTACTAATCCAAAAGGTTCATTCCAATTAATGGTCATTAAAAATATTTTTGCGTGTTTCATAATTCTTACCACCTCACTCCTTTCAAGTCTTTGCTCTGAAGAAATTTTTCCATGCCAACGTATATTTTCCCCCAAATTAGGTTTTATTTCTTTATCATAGAACTCCTGATCCTCTACACTTCCAGAAATTAAAAGTTTTTTTCCAGTCGCTTTTGCGAGTTTTATTGCCCAACCTACACCTTTTGGATCTAAAAAGGATCCATCATCACCTCTTGCCTTAGAAAGACGGCCTAACCAAAGCATATAGTCCTCATTTTTTTCAAAATAACCATAAATGTCTGTATCTATCCCGTTATAAACACAATCTGTAAATTTTGCTTTTTTAAACTGTCCCATGTGTGCTTTTGAGATTGAGATAAGGTTAGCATCCGGAAAAGATCCCAACACCTCATCTAACTCGGGTGTTGCTTGCGCATGAACAGTGGTAACCACGGGAGTTTTTGTGCCAGTTATAGCCATAAGATTTATAAACTCTGGATAAGTGTGGTTATGAATTATGTCGAAATCATTACCAATTTCTTCAATTTTCCTTGACATCCGCACAAGATGCGAAGTCTCAGCGTAAAATGGATTCTCGGCTTTTGGCAAATCCACGAATGATTTTGGAATGATTGGAATGATCCTTACACCATTAATCACACTATCCCCTGTTCCAAGAAGAGAAACTTCATGCCCTTTTTTAAAAAGACCCGCGGCTAGCTGATAAATAATTCTAGACCTGGAAGCTGAAACATCCTCTGCGACTCTTCTTTTTAATGATGCTGCTAATAATATTTTCATTATGCTCTACCCATCATCACATGTTTTCCTGGCATTCGTCTATATTCCTTTGTCATAAGAATTCGTAATTTTTCTCTAACTAAATCAAACTCAGTTTTTGGCATTATAGTTAAATCTTTTCCTGATAATTTAGAAAAGTCTATTCCTGCAAGGCCAAATGCTTGAGTAGCAGCTTCAGAATATCTCGGATCAGAAGACAATCGTTGTACAGTTTTTTGTAAAACCCTTGGATCCTCAACTATTCCAATATATCCAATCCAATAAGTTAAAAAGTCTGGATCTTGAAGTGCTCCGTCAAATTCTCTTTCATTGGAAGACTTCTTTCCTAGTTCTTCGTTTTTAGGATCAGTCATCCAATCAAGAATCTCCTGATACATCTCTTTATTTCCCGCAGGTTTCACTTCACCAGTTTTTGTATTTAGCGTATTAACCCCTTCCCTTCTTTCATTTATCGCATCAAGCCTTGACTGCGCAAGTGCCTGTGCTGATTCCCAAGGCACTTCTTCACCGGTAAAAAGAAAACCAATTCTTTCAGTTCTAGGGACATGAAAATCTGCGGCTAGACCCGAAGCTACACCTGACTCTAAAGCTTCCGGGTTGAGATTAACTGTATTTGCAAAGTTTTCTAAAGTATTTGTGGATCTATCCTCAGTAAGAATCGCATCTGTAATTGGTTTTCCATATCTTTCTTCATATAACCTGCCAAACCTTCTTACGATTATGTCCTTCATGAGTTGCGCTTCGGAAGGCCAAGCTTCAAGTCTTTTAGAAGATAATTTTGCTTTAGCCCATTCTGGAATAGTTTTTCCTCCACTTAAAAGAACTCTTTCAGAATGTCCTGAAAGCGCTGCGAAGCCAGCCATTACTCCATTCTGCCTTCCCCAGCGATTCAAGCCAAATCTACCTTGATTTTGAAGCTCTATCATTTTCGATTCAATCTGATCAGCGTCCAATCCTTCCAAACTTCTTACCTGCTCTCCTTCCAAAATTCTAAAATCTGGCTCATTACTATGAAGTGGGTCTTTCTTAAATTCATCCCATTGATCGAGCCTTTGCTTATCAGCTTCAACTTCCGGATTAAAATCTTCTCTTCTAAAAAGAGGCTTCACTGGACCTTGTCCAAAAACAATTAGAAGATCTTTGGGCTGCGGAGCATTAGTTATCTCTGAAGAAACTGAAGAAACTGCAGGTCTTGTGTCTGCAGTTGGTCTGACTTCCTGTGGAGGGATAATATCAGCCATTAACTAAATGATATATTTATTTTATGGTCTTCGCAACATCGGAAGCTTTATTCCGCGGTTCTCATTTTTCCCGGCACCCTTCACTACAGCCATGTATTCTGAGGTTGAATAAGTAAACTTTTTGTAAATTTCTTCAAACTGTGAAGCAATCTTCTCCCAGGTAAATTTATCGTCTACTGTTTTTCTGGCATTTTTTGCGGCTTTTTCTCTAAGCTCATCATTTGAAAGAAGAAGATTAACCTTATCCGCTATTTCCTTGCTATTTCTTGCGCGAACAAAAAATCCATTCTCCCCGTCTTTAATGACTGAAAGCATTCCACCCTTTCTAGTAGCTACCACTGGTGTATTAGCAGCCATAGCTTCAAGAATTGTGAGGCCAAATGGCTCATCCCAAACACTTGGGGAAACATAAACATCGGCTCTTTCATAAAAAGCGTGGAAAAGTGCAGATTTAGCTGGATTTATATAACCTGCCATAATCACATTTTTCAATCCCAAATCTTTAATTTGCTTTTCAAGATTTTCCTTTTCTATACCTCCGCCTACGATTACCACCGTTCCATTAATCTTTCTAGCAGCATTTATTAGATACTTAACTCCCTTATTTACGGTTAACCTGCCTGTATAAAGAACTACCTTCTTATCCTTAAGCCCATATTTTTTATCTATTTCTGATATATATTTTTCATTTGCTTCATAGTTTGATATCTTTACGCCCCCCATTATTACTTTAGTTTTAGGCTTAAGGTTAGATCCAAACATTTTTAAATACTGGCCTTTAGTATGTTCACTAACAGCTGTTATATATCTTGCAATTGAATTTGCATCATTGATTAATCCCATAAATCTCTTATCATGACTTAAATATTCGAGATCACTTCCATGTGTAGTTATAATGTACTTGATTCCGAAAAGGACTTTGAGAACGCGTGCAATTCCTGGAAGAAATGCTGTATGAAATACATGAATGATCTCGGGATTAAAATCAGCGGTTGCATCTATACTTGTTTTTAGATATGCATTATAGATATTTCCCAGCTCCTGACCATTCATGTCAAAGAATTTTTTACCCTTTGGCCACTCCGGATGACTTACGAAAACTCCGTCTTGAGGCGCGTTCACTACATAATGCTTAACACCAGGGAGCTTTCTCTTGTCTGGAGAAACGATTGCAACTTCATGTCCTCTCTTAGACATCTCAGCTGTAAGCTCTCTAAGAAAAGATCCACTCCCATTTCCCCAGAGTGGAAACATATATAAATAAAGTATTTTCATAGGCAGGAATTATAACACATTTTACCCTAAAATAGCTTCTCCTTAATGACCGCTAACACAAATCTTACAAGCGCAAATTGCCTCTTAATTCTCCATGGCTGAATTATTAATCTAAATAACCATTCGAATCCCAAACGACGAATAAAAACAGGCGCGCGCATCACTTTTCCTGATATGAAATCAAAAGCTCCTCCCACTCCAATAAAAACCTTAGCGTCAATTTCATTCATATTTTCATATATCCACTTTTCCTGCTTTGGCGACCCGAAAGCCACAAACAAAACATCTGACTTCAAATCTTTAGAATCCCTAGGCCACTCTTCTAGAGCATATGCAACTTTAAGATCTGGATATTTATTTACTAAGCAGTCTGCGGTATTTTGTGCTACGTTTTCTACTCCGCCTAAAAAGCCTACCGTTATAGGCTTTTCTGCTATCTTTTTCGCTAATCTATTTACTAAATCAACCCCATGCACTCTCCCGTTAAACTTCTTGCCAAACAATTTACCAGCCCATAACACACCAACACCATCAGCCAAGGCTAAATCTGAAGAATTAAGTACTTTTTCGTATTCGGAATCTTTACGAGCCAGCATGATAATTTCAGGATTTATCGTAACAACAAATGTCTTCTTACCACTTTTTTCCGCTTTTTCCACTAAATACTCTAGGGCTTCTTTAAAACTGAGTGGCTCTATCTTAAAAATTATATCTTTTATTTTCATGTATTCTTACGCAAACTATAAGACTAGACTCAAAATTTATTGCAAGATCTTATTTCTCTGTATGGGTATAGTAATTACTCAAGATTTGGCTTTGATTTTTCTTTTCTGAGGCTAAGCTATTGTTAAATACAAATTTAGACGTATCAATAAAACTATATACGGTTATATTTGTGAAAATATTTTCAATTTTTGTTGATTTTGTAATTAGTTTCATATAAAGCCTAAATACTCTAGGGTTTTTAGACTCAAAATCACTATTTCCTTGATATACTTCGCTTATATAGTTCTATATTTTCAATAGCCACGCCTGTTCCTCTAACCACGCACAAAAGAGCGTCTTCAGCCACATGACATGGAACTCCCGTTTGCTTTGTCATGAGTTTATCAAAATTATTCAATAAAGATGTTCCTCCGCTCATAACTATTCCTTTATCTATAATATCACTTGCGAGCTCTGGAGGTGTTTTCTCGAGCACGCCTTTTACTCCATGAATAATCTCATTAAGGATCGGCGTAATAGCTTCGTTTACCTGCTCCTGAGTAAGCTCAATAGTTCTTGGAAGCCCTGTTATACTGTCGCGTCCTCTTATCTCCATTTTCTTTTCCGTGGCTTCTTTTCTATCCTCAATCAAAGCTGTTCCCATCTCAATCTTAATTTCCTCCGCAGTTCGCTCTCCAATTAAAAGATTGAATTTCTTCTTTGTGTAATTGGAAATAGCTTCATCGATCTTGTTTCCTCCCATTCTCACGGAATCGTGAACCACAACACCACCTAACGAAATAACTGCGATTTCTGTTGAACCTCCACCCATATCTACCACCATATGGCCTGCAGGTTGCGCAATCGGAATTTTAGCGCCAATCGCTGCAGCAAGAGGTTCGTCTATTAAATACGCTACCTTTGCTCCAGCAGACATTGTGGCATCAAGAACTGCTCTACGCTCTACCTGGGTAACGCCTGATGGAATACAAACCATAACCTCAGGCTTAAAAAACCTAGATGCGCCCGTAGCCTTATCTATGAAATAAGAAAGCATTGCTTCGGTTATGGTGTAATCAGCAATAACTCCGTCTCGAAGCGGCCTCATTGCTACTATATTTCCTGGCGTTCTTCCAAGCATCTCTTTAGCTTCTTTTCCTACAGCTACAACTTTATTTTCTTCAGCTGTCACAGCCACAACCGTAGGCTCATTTATGACAATTCCTTCTCCGCCGAGATAAACCAATGTGTTAGCAGTACCAAGATCGATAGCAATGCGTTTAGAGAGCATTTAGCCTCCTTTTGGTGTGTACAGCTTGCCCCGCATAAACGCCCTTGCGATGCGTGGATGTAAACCACGAGAGCAAGCAAGTTTTATTCGGGGTTCCGAGGTCAATAGCAATTCTTTTTGATAACATAGTCTTAATATATCAACCTTTAAAATATTGTTTTATAAAAGCTGAATTAAGCTCAAAATCTTGGCGTTTAGAAGCAGAAAACTGCATCTTAATAGTGACTAAGTAGATCAGGTTTAGCTTTGAGCTAAAGACCATTATAACACTGCCAAATTAACTTGCAAGACATATTAACTAAATCGTATAATCTCAGTTAATAGGAGAATTTTCTTTGAAAAAATCAAACCTTCCTAAGTTAAATAAGCAGCTCGTTTTTTCTTTTCTGGTTTTTCTTGGCCTCGTTTTAGCTACAGTCATGGTGGTTTTGTATGGTAAGGGCTATAGATTTGGTTTTGGGGAAGGAAAAATTGAATTTAATGGAACAGGCCTACTGGTAGCTAAAAGTATTCCCGATGGAGCACAAGTTTTTGTAGACGGAAAACTTAGGACCGCTACAGATAATACTATTAATGTAGCTCCAGGAGAATATGATGTAGAAATTTCTAAAGAAGGCTATTTTTCATGGAAGAAAAAAGTAAAAATTCAAGCAGAAGTTGTTACGAAAGCTGAAGCTCTTCTAGTTCCTACTGCTCCTAAACTTGAAAGCATAACCGACATAGGTGCAGCAAGACCAATAATAGATCCTACCTTAACTAAAGTCGCGTTTGTCGTTTCATCGCAATCAGCCACAAGAAATGGAATTTATGTGTTTGATATGAGATCAAATCCTCTTCTTACTCTTCAAAACTCGGCCACTCAAATAGTTGATGACGCAATAGATACTTTTTCTGAAGCTGAAATTTCATGGTCGCCAGACGGCAAAGATTTAATTGCCACAATTGCGGCTGGAAGAGTTTCTCCTACAACTTACTTATTAGACACTGATCGCGCCAATAATCCTCCAAATGATATTACCGAAACCTTGTCCTCAGTGAATACAACTTGGACAAGAATTAAAGCAAATAAAGATAAAGCTGTTTTTGATTCTCTCCCCCGCGGCGTGAAAGCAATTGTGAGAAGTCATTTTAGTGTAATTTCATATTCGCCTGATCAGAACAAAATACTCTACAGAGCTTCCAGATCGGGTGACCTTCCAATTATTATTAATCCAAGGCTAATAGGAGTTAATACCACGGCTGAAAACAGAAATCTGGAAGCTGGTGCTTATTATATTTATGACATCAAGGAAGATCATAATTACAAAATTAATTCTGATAACTTTAAAGGTGCATTCAGCTGGTTTACAGATTCCAAACATCTAATTTATGTAAAAAACAATGAACTCCACCTTATTGAATATGACGGATTAAACGATACGGTTGTTTATGCTGGGCCATTTATTCAGAATTATGTCTTCCCATGGCCAGATTCTACAAGAATTGTGATACTTACAAACCTTGGAAATTCAAATATACTCCCCAATCTCTACACAATAAGCCTCAAATAGCTAATCTTTAAAGTAAAGTTCAGTATCTAACATATAAACTTTTCCGTTTTGACCAACCAAAAACTGACTAACATTCAGATCTGCTGGTACCAAACCAGAACCTAAAAATAGATCTACCAAACCTCCAGCTAACTGGCGTAATCCCTGCTGTTCTGAAATTGACAAATCATCCATTTGCCTTCCGTCTACAAATTCATAAACTAGCGTTTTTCCAAACCTGTCAATAATCCCTACTAATGGCTCAACAAATTCAATACTACTAAAACCAGACCCTGCTACTAAATCTCGCGCTTCCAGATTACCAAGAACTCTCTTTACAATCGGAGCTGTAGAAATTTCATTTGCAATACTAGACCTTGCTAAATCTTGTCTATATCGAAATGCTTTCTCGTTTTTTATATGCAAACTATCATCCTCCATCTCTGTCCCTTCATTTTCAACCAAGGCCTGAGTAGCATATCTCAAAGCCTCTCTTGAGTGATAAAGTCTTTCTCCAAGATCTAACGGGGATGAATAATATCGTTCTTTAGCGAAAAACTTAGGAACCTCAATGTCGTCAACTTTAAATACTCCACCCACTTCCTGTGGAGGCTGATATATTGGCCAATCTTGAATATTATGACCATCCAGTAATCCTAAAACTTCTTGAACTTGGGATTGATGAGATGAGGCTAAATTAATAAGAAGAACATGGCCTGGCTTTCTAACCACCTCTACAGTTCGAGCGGGCTCTTTTGAAATAGGTTCAGGTGACATTTATTGTTTAAAGATTGTATCAGTTTTTCTAGGCCGAGCAAACACAAGTAATCTTTTAAATGCAGTCCCCGGAGGCCAGCACGTTTGTAAAATCAGTTGCTCTCCCCCTTCCTGAGCCTGAGTAATAAAAGAAACATCTGAAGAATCTACTATTTTTGTGCCAGTTACGAAGTAGTTATGTCTCTCTCCTTTATAGAAAACGACCACTTCATCCCCTTCTTTTAGGTCTTTCAATAAATAAAAGATTGCATTATAACGACCAGCATCCCAAAAATTGTCTGCTGAATGAGCGAATAAATAAACATTTCCTTGTAGGCCTGGAAAAACCGAACCCTGCGCATGTGCGACCCCCTGATGGAGGGCAGGACCAAACTTACTCTCATCTGAAGGATCTACGTTGGCAATAACTTTAGAAGATGCTCCAATCTTAGGTATCAAAATACTAAACTCTGTATCAACTGGGCTCAACTCTTGTTCCTTAGATCCAGTTAATAAATCTGCAAAAGAAGCTGTTTGCTTTGGCTCATTCGCTAAGGTTTCAGAAACCTCAAACTCAACTCCTCTAGCCTGAATCACTCTATATTGGACTTCATAATACCCAGCTGGTCCAAAAGTCGCGATAACACCAAAAATAGCAAAAAGGAATAAGAAATTCCCGAATGTTCGAAGAACTAAAAACCTGATATCGTGTTTATTCATTTTTAAGGGCGCAAATGTGCGTCCCCGAGAGGAGTTGAACCTCCAATCTTTCCCTTAGGACGGGACTGCTCTATCCAGTTGAGCTACGGGAACATTTCGGCCTGCTCAATGCAAGCATAAGCATATTTTAACACAACCTAAGTTCACCGAGCTAAATTGATATATTCAGTATATCTTGACACATTAATTAATAATAGATACGATAAACCCTATGGAACCTGTCCAACCATCTCCATCACCTGATGTTCAGGGAACACCATTACCATCAGCTCAACCTGATTCTCAGGCTTCATCAGGTGGTCGTTTATCTGGAATCAAGGGACGGATCGGTGGATATTTTGCGGGTGGTGCACCAGATGCTTCTTCAATCCCAGCAGCAACCCCCTCATTTGAGCCATCATCAATTCCTGGCGTAAGACCCGCAGGAAACCCCTCTTTAGAAACAAGCGCTCCTGCTGTAGGTCCATGGGCAAATCCAGATGCAGCTTCTCCTGCTCCAGCTGCTGCGCCTTTAGCTGATTCTGCTGCGATGCCAGAGGATCCTTTCGCCCCAAAGACAACAACTGAACCAGCCACAGCTACAACTGATGCATCTTCGACAGCTGAACCTGCACCTGTTGTCACACCAGAACCACCTGCGGCAACTCCTGAGCCAGTGGCTGCAGTTACACCTGATGCAACCTCGGCAATTGAACCAAAACCCGCTGTCGAGCCTGCTGTAGATTCGAATACTCTTCAAACTGAACCTGTTGCAGCTTCATCATCTCCAGGGCCAGCAGTTGCACCTGCGCCAGAACCACCTGCAGCACCTGATTCATTAAATGCATTAGCCACTCCAGCTGCTGAACAACCTGTTCCAGTTGCAGATGCAGAACCTGCAGTGTCCCCTGTTTGGACCTCTGATGCTTCAACAGCTGTCACTAGTACTGCAATTGAGCCCGATATGAGACCCTCATCTGCACCATCTGTAGAACCTATAACACCGGCTAAAGAACCTGAAGCAGCAGCAGACGCTGAAACTGAAACGACCCAAGAACCACCTCTATTTAAAAAGGTAGTGGACGGAGATTTAATTAAATATGAATTCACACCGGAAGGAAAAGAAAGAATCAAGGGTGCATTCACAAAAGCAATTGACAGCGGAGCTTTTGATGATCTTGCAGCAGCTTTTGCTCAGGGAGGAGCTGCTGAAAGTGACATTAAAGTTAATACACTAACTCCAACCCCTACACCTATAGATAGTACAAATTCTACAGCGATTCCCACCGCTCCAATAGAAAGCTCTTCTTCTCCTGACGCAACCGCAACTCCTGGAACACCATCTCCATCAACTCAGTGGGCAAATCCTGGTCAACCAACTAACGGCCCACTTGGCTAATGACCTATTGCAATTTTTCCTTCCCAAACTTAAAATATAAAAATGCAAAAAAAGAATCACAACCCTTCCGAAACCTCTTCCAATTGGCAAAATGAAATCAAAAAACAGGAAAGAAATGACCTACTTAAGAAGCTTGCGATGTGGGGTGCGATAATTGGCGTTTCTATTCTGGGTCTTGCAGGATTAGTTTTAATTGCAGATAAAAGCACTTCCACAACTGAAGCTCCCGTAGAGAACGCTAATCTTCCTAAAATGAATGAAAATGATATCGTTTTGGGAAACCGCGAAGCTAAAGTTACAATCACAGAATATGCTGATTTCCAGTGCCCAGCTTGCGCCAGCTACAATCCTACTATAAATAGAATTATAGAAGAAGTTCCAGACGTAAAAGTGGTTTTCAGATTCTTCCCCCTTCGTGGTATTCACAAGAACGCTATGTCCTCCGGACAAGCAGCATTTGCCGCTCATAAATTAGGTAAATTCTCTGAAATGAAAGATCTTCTGTATTCTAATCAAGCAGATTGGGAAGGTCTTTCGGATCCTAATGAGGTATTTGAAGGCTATGCGAGCTCGATAGGATTAAACGTAGAAGAATTCAGAACTATCATGAACAGTGAGGAGGCTAAAAATGCAGTTGAAGCAGGAGAAAGAGAAGCGATTGGTCTTGGGCTAAATTCTACACCAACATTCTTTATTGGAAATAAACAATTCTCAGCTTCAAGCTATAATGAGTTTAAGGCTTTAGTTGAGGAAGAGCTTAAGAATTCAGGAGCAAAACCTACCACCAAACCTCTTCAATAATCAAAAGAAAAATAATTCCTTAGCTTAGGAAATAATCTGCGTATTAAAAATTAGCTTTCGTCGGGGAGATAAACGTGGCCGTGTTCTGTTTTTACCCAGTCAAATATTTCATCTGGAGTGAACATTAGTCCCTTTTCCTTATCTGCTGCTTCTTTATTTTCTGAAGCATGAATTAAGTTATACTGCTGACTCATTCCGAAATCTCCTCTTATGGTTCCTGGCTCTGCAGCTCGTGACTTTGTAACTCCGGTCATTTTTCTAATAGTCTCGATTGCTTCAAATCCTTCCCATAGCATTGCCACAACCGGATATGACTTCATGTAATCTCTTAACCCTGGGAAAAAAGGCTTGTCTTTATGATGAGCATACCACTCTTCAAGAAGTTGAGTATCCAGCGAGATCATTTTAATGCCAACCAATTTAAGGCCCTTTCGCTCAAATCTGTGAATAACCTCACCGATTAATCCTCTTTGAACTCCATCTGGTTTTACAATTACTACTGATTGTTCCATATCTCAATTATATAATAAGAATCCCTAAAGCGAAAGAAGCTTTTCAAATTTAACTTTACTTGTAAAATCTCCTATTAAAGCTAAGTTAAGAGTCTTTTCTGTAATATATTTTTTGGCCACTTTCATTACCTCAGCCTCAGTAACTTTATCAATCTTCTTAAGAACCTCATCTGGATTTAAGATCTTTTCTTCCAGAATGTCTTGGGTTGAGTAAAAAATAGAAGCTGATCTGCTATCTTCAAGCTCTAAAACCACATGGCCCTTAATGTTTTCCTTAGCCTTTTTAAGCTCATCTTTAGAAATAGGCTTTTTACCATCTCTAAGATCTTTAAGCTCAGAAATGATAACCTCAACTGCCTCATGTGCTCTTTTTGGATCAACTCCAGAATTAACAGTTAAAGAGCCTGCATCCATATACTGCTCTGAGCTTGCTCTAACATAATATGCCAAACCTCTTTTCTCTCTTACTTCAGAGAAAAGACGAGATGACATTCCCCCACCTAAAATATTTGAGAGAACCCAAAGAGGATATTTTTCAGGAGAATCAATTGGAATAGTTCTAAATCCTAAAGCTAAATGAGCTTGCTCTGTCTTTTTATTCTTAATAAGCATCTGAGGCTTTTTCTGAGATTCTTTAATCTTCAAAAACTTTCCAGCCTTAAATGGCCTCATGTTTGAAAAATACTTGTGGACTAATTCCTCTGACTTTTTAACATCAATCCCCCCAGCCAAGACCACTGTCATGTTTGATGGACTATAATATTTTTGGAGATAAGACATAAAATCTTCTCGTGTTATGCTTCTAATAATTTCTTTCTCTCCTGCGATATCCCAACCCAGAGGCGTATCTCCATAAAGAAGTCTTTCGTAAATATCTCCAATTTTTCTCATCGGAGTATCTTCATATAAATTAATTTCTTCAATGATTACACCCTTCTCTTTTTCAATTTCCCCTGGATCAAGAAGTGAATTTTGAATCATGTCAGATAATAAATCTAGACATATTTCGATATTGTTTTTAGCTGCTTTGATATAGTAACCGGTGTATTCCTTATTAGTAAAAGCGTTAAATTCCCCCCCAATTCCATCTATTAGTCCCGCGATATCCATAAATGTTGGGCGAGTTCTTGTCCCCTTAAATGCCATGTGTTCCAGGAAGTGAGAAATTCCATTATTCTTTTTATTTTCATAACGAGAACCAGCCCCTACCATAACTAGCGCTGTTGCTGACTCAAAAGATGGCATTGGAACTGTTATAACTCGAAGTCCGTTTGGAAGAGTTTTTTTATTGTATTTCATTTATTATTATTGGGACAGAAAATCAAGTAGAACTAATCATGGATCATATCAAATTTTCTTAGGCGCTTCAATTCCTAAAAGATAAAGTCCGTTTTTTAACACTTGACCGACGACATTAATTACTGCCATTTTTTCATCTTCATTTTCACTCCCTACTACTTTTTCTTTTTCATAAAAATGGTTAAAATTTTGGGCCAAAACATAAAGATAATTAGTTAAAATATTGGGTGAAAAATTCTTTGATGAGTCTATTATAACCATTTCAAATTGGCAGACAATCCTTAGAAGTGCTACCAATTCTGGCTGTATTTTTTCACGAAGATTAGCCTCAAAATCCTTACTGGAAGCTTTTTCCAATAAGCTCTGTGTCCTAGCATATGAGTAGAGCATATATGGCCCTGAATTACCCTCAATTTGAATAGATTCATCTATGGAAAAGGAAATATTTGATTCCCGTGAAAACCGGAGCATAGCCCATTTCACAGATGCCACCGTAAGACTTCTTAGAACATCATTTGGGACCTCTTTAAAGCCCTCTTTTAACCGCTTTTCAACTTCTTCAATAAGCCAAAAAGCAGAAACAATATTTCCAGTACGGGAAGACATTTTTCCCTCTTTAAGATTTATAAATCCGTATGAAAGATGTGTAGTTTTTTCAGCAATTTTTGGGTCAACCAAAGACATTGCTTTTAAGAGAACTTTAAAATATTCTGTCTGCTCATTTGCTGTCATTATGATGGATTTGGCATTTGGAAAATCCTCACTCTTCATAACAGCAAGCCCTAAATCTTTTCCCTCATATGTGACATTTTTTTCTTTAGTTATGAAAACCCTTGTGTGAAGTCCATAGTCTTCTCCTCTGAAAATAATTGCGCCTTCATCATCTCTAAAAACTTTCCCAACATTTTTTTCCACCACTTCTTTTCCAACTGGCGCTGTTTCGCTTTCAAAATAATACTTCTTATATTTAACTCCTAAATTTTTATAAAGCTCTTCGAAATAATCCAAAGACCATTTTCTTCCATTTTCCCAAATTTCGATCACTTGCGGATCCTTTTGATATACTTTTATATTAATTTCTGTTATCTCTTTTTTAGCATTTTCATCTTTATCGAATGCCTTTGCTCCCCTCGCATAACATCTCCCTAAATATTTTGCCCGCTCTTCTAAATCTCTATTTTTAAATTCCTCAAAATCTTTTGAATCCAAAACTCCCCAAATACATTTAGCAACATGCATTCCGACATCTCCTTCATAATTTGCGCGAATAATTTCATTTCCCTGGGATTCTAAAAGCCTTGAGAGAGATTCGCCCAATACCAGATTCCTGACATGGCCCAAATGAGGCTCTTTAAATGGATTAAGATCTCCAAATTCTAAGATCAATTCCTCCTCCTTGTTGGCTTTTCGCGGTTTTAAGATATTCAAACTCTGAACTATGATCTCAGAATCCGATAAATAAAAATTAATAAACCCAGGCTTAATTACTTCAATTTTTTTAAATCTTGAGGCTATTTGAGTTTTTTCAAGCTCAATCTTAATCTTTTCGGCCATTTCTATTGGATTTCCACCTAATCTCATGGCTATATTCGTAGAAAGATCGCCTTTTGATAAATCTGTAGGCACATCAATCTTTAAAATAACATCCTTATCGGTAATTTCAACCACGATTTCTTGAAGTTTTTGGGTTAATTCATTTTGTAATTCCATAAATAAATTTTAGCACAATTTCAAACGGTATTCTTAAAACTATTTCAAAGCTATTGCTTTTTTAATTTTCTAGTACTACCATATAGTTAATAATGAAAATACTAATGGTTGATGATGATGAGGCATTATTAACTGTTTTCGCTACAGCTTTAAAAAAACACGGCTATGAGGTCATAACTGCATCTAATGGTCAGCAAGGCCTCGAAAAAGCCAAAAATGAAAAACCAGATTTTATCTTCTTGGATCAAGTTCTCCCTGATATTCAAGGCAATGAAATTCTTAAAACCTTAAAGGACGATCTTGCTACAAAAATGATTCCAGTAGCAATGCTTTCCAATTTCGGCCAGAATGAATTAATTCAAAAGGCAATCAACACAGGAGCGGCAGATTACATACTTAAATATCTAATAGAACCAGATGATTTGGATTTAAAAATAAGAGATTTAACTAAGGCGGCACAAACCCAACCCGACAGAGAACAACCTCTCTAAATTCTATGATTACTGCCACTGCCCTCTTTATAATCATTACAGCATTTTCTGTTGGGATTTCACTCTTAATATTGTTCAAATCTAGATCTGACACTTCAAAGCTAAAAGATATATCCGATCAAGAAAAAAACAAAATCTTAAGTATTATAAGTAGCCTAAATGATGGCGTAATAGTTTTAGACGACAAGCTTAATTCTTGGGCAATTAATGATTCCGCTAGATCTTTTCTAGGAATAACCAAAGAATCTCCAACATTCGAAGACATCTCTCTCTCTTTTACAAGCGAAATGAATATTACAGAAAAAATTAAAGAAGTAATGCAGTTTGACAGAATCACAACTCTTCACGAGGTAGTGATTAACGGTAAAACTTTCCAGGTTTTTATAAATCCTATCGGAGGAAAGAAAAACACACCGATTACCGGAGTCTCAATATTACTTCAAGACATCACCGAAGAAAAATCTGTTGAGAAAACTAAGGAAGAATTCTCACACTCCGTAGTTCATGAACTGAGAGCTCCTGTAACAGCCATAAAAGATAGCGCATCTCTAATGCTTGCAGATGGACTTAGCGAAGAAGACGAAAAGAAAATGTTGAATTTAATTCATGACCAATCAAAAAAACTATTAACTCAAATATCCAGCATTCTTGACGCAGCAAAAGTTGAAGGTGGCAAACTTATTTTAACTAAAACACCTAACGATATAGGAAAATTAGTTCATGACGAGGTTTCCCTCTTTTTACCTGAAGCTAAGAAGAAGAACATCACTCTAGTGGCAGAGGTAGGAAATAATCTACCTATGGTTTCTTTTGACAGTATCAGAATTGCTCAAGCTATGACAAATATAATCTCAAATAGCCTTAAGTACACAAATGAAAATGGCATAATTAAAGTTACTGTTGATACGGATGACGAGTTTGAAAGAACAAAAACCCAAGGATACCTAGTTATAGCAGTAGCAGACAATGGAATTGGAATTCCTCCAGAAAAACAAAACATGCTATTTACTAAATTTGGTCAATTTAATTCTAACGCAAGTAAAGAATCTCAAAAAGCTAGCAGCGGACTAGGACTATATATAACAAAAGGCATAATTGATGCACATGGAGGCACGATAAACATTGAATCTACTGTGGGAAAAGGGACTACAACCACATTCAAACTTCCCATTATTTCTTAAAAGATCTCAATTTTTATTTTTTAAATAATACATCTTTCCATCGCTTATTATCTCTATATCACCCATTTGATCGGTACGCAGAATCTTAGCATCGTGAGCCTTAAGTAAATCTAAGCTCTCCCTTGCAGGATGACCGTAGCTATTTCCGGCACCCAATGAAATAACTGCAACCTCTGGACTCACAATGGAAAGAAAGCTATCGCTCATTCCAGTTTTAGATCCATGATGAGGGACTTTCAGAATATTTATCGAACGGGCTGAACCGGCAATCCGATTCATTACCTCGTAATCTGCGTCGCCTGTAAAAAGTGTGGAAAATGTGCCATATTCTAGAAGCTGAATTACTGAAACTTCGTTCAAGCGTAGGTTTGCTCTGTTTTGATCTATTTTAGAAATTTCGCTCAGGCTCGGCCATAAAATATTAAGCGAAAACCCATCTCCATCCGAAATCCTATCTCCCGAGTGTAAATATTTAGCACTCAGTTTTTTCTTTGCTAAATTAGCCTCAAGGCGCTTATAAACATCCGTCTTACCTGGAATTGATTCAGTATAGAAACTCGCAACTCTGTAACGCTCTACAACCGAGATCAAACCCGTAGAATGATCTGCATCCGGATGAGTCATTATAACCATGTCTAGGCTTCTATCCCAAAACGGCATGTGCCTACTCAGGCACGCTAAAACCTTATCATCTGGACCACCATCAATCAATACATCTACCTGCTGAGCAGTACGAACAAAAATCGCATCTCCCTGCCCGACATCACAGAATACTACATGCAGCTTATCATCATAGTACTTAATAAATGCGAAAATAACTAGAAACATTAATATTATCAAGGCTGTGGAAAATAAAAAAAGAGCTTTTTTCATCCCTTTTTCCTAATGTAGCTAGTTAATGAAGCGAGAATTAAGTAATAGCCAAGAATTACAAGCCCAGGAATATCTAAGATGCTCATTCCATTAGTTAATCCCGAGAATAACTCAACTGTTTTTTCAAAATAAAGCAAAAATGGAATACTTAAATATGATAAAAGATATCCTAATGGATCATATATTAAACCTGCTAACCCCGATACTCCACCAATTATCATTATAATAGGCACGGTCCAAAGCACTAAAGCATTTACCAAGACAGAAATTAAAGAATAACTGCCAAAATTAAGTAATAGGATAGGCAAAGTAAATATCTGTGCGGAAATAGTCGTGGCTAAATCATCTCCAATAAATGATTTTTCAATTGCCTTCTTAAGCCTGTGTTTTAGAAAAAATAAAGGTCGTAAATAAATTAAACCTAAAGTAGCCATGAATGAAAGCTGAAATCCAATATCATAAATGAGACTAGGACTTTTAAATAGCATCAATAATGCAGCGATAAACAAACCTAAAAATGAACTATTCTGCCTTCCGGTAAGTTGAGCTGCAAATACTAAAATTCCCATTATAGAAGCTCTGACAATCGAAGGCTCCAATCCAGCCATAAAAGCATAAAAAACTATGCCTAAAATTGTTAATACTAAAGCTAATTGTCTTTTTAAGAATAAAGCAAACAGGCTCATTAAGAATCCTCCAACCATCGTAATATTCATTCCCGAAGCTGCTATAACATGAAGCAGACCAGTTTTTTCTAGCTTATTGTGAAAATCTTGAGGCATTTCCTGTTTTATACCGAAGGTTATACCAAGAACCAAAGCTGAATATTTTGGTTCAAGACTCGAACTAAAGAGATTAATAATATCTTCTCTTATTTTCAATATAAAATTTGAATCAATCCCCTTCTTTATCAACTCAAATTCAGGATAATTTATAGAAGCCACCTTATTCCCATTATCAGCCTCAAAATATTTTATCTTACCCTCAACTTTTAGAGTATCTCCATAGCTAATTTCGGGAACCAGAGCAAACCTTACTGACACTCTTTGCGAATTAGGAAGATTTAAGCTTACTTGTTGGCCCCTGCTAGATATTTTAGGCTGTGAAGCTACTCTTGTTTCGAAGCTGACAATTTGCCCTTCGGGATAAGGTTTAAAATTAGCAAAGAAAAGCGCTAAGCGCAAGATGAGCACGAGTGATAACGAGGCTAGGGCAAGAAAAATTAGCTTCGAATGCATTAATTTGCCGAAATCTTATCTTTTATTTTTTCAAAAGTAGATTCACCAACGATTTTCCTTGATAGAAGATCCTCTATCTGTGCGAACGGCCTTGATTCAATTATATTCGTAGCGGTTACTGCGCCAATACCCGGCAAAGATTCAAGATCTGTATTTGAAGCTGTATTTATATTTATAACCGGACCACCACTTGCTCCGCCCATTAAATCTTCTGCTAAGATTTCCTCTCCATTTCTGGGGATATAAATTTTAAGACCATCAGATACCTTTTTCGCGAGATTAATGTTCTTTTCTATCCATTGCCTATCTGCCGCCTCACTCATTCCTCCAGCAGCAGCTAGCACGTCCACAACACGTGATTCATTTGATAGCTGATAAACACCTGGGTTAATTACTGCGCCCTCGACATCTACAAGGATTTTCTCAGATGTAGTTTTAGCCTCTTCTACGATTAACGCAGGCTCTTGTGGCTTCTGAAATATATATTGAAATATCCCAACAATAATAAGAATGAGGCCGATCCCTCCTAGAGCAAGAGGCAATAAATTTTCTTTGATCCTGTTCATTTTATATCACCACAAAATTAAGGATCTTACCGCGAACATAAATCACTTTTACTATTTTCACAGCTTCAAGATACCCAAATATTCTAGAATCATTCCTAGCTAGTGATTCAACTTTTCCCTGATCATCAACCTCATCCGAGTTAACTGAAATCAAACCTCTTAACTTTCCACCTACCTGCACTGCTATCTTAAATTCCTCTTCCTTTAAAGCAGATTCGTCAAATTCTGGCCATGACTGTATATGGACCGAATCATTTCCTCCGAGCATCTCCCAAAGCTCTTCAGTTAAATAAGGAGCGAACGGAGAAAGCATTATTACCAACTTTTTAAGGTATTTTGAACTTATGCTAGATTTTGATGTATTTAGATCATTTACAAGTTCCATTATTTTTGCCAAAGCTGTGTTGTAACGCAGGTTTTCCACATCATTTCCCACTCCCTTAATAGTTTTGCTGAATATCTTTTCGATTTTAGGGTCAGTCAAAATATTAGCGCTCTCATTTTTAGACTGATTTTCTGAGGCTAAATTTGTTTCTACAAATTTCCTAACTCTCTTAAGGAACCTTTCCATACCTTCAATACCCGAATCCCTAAAATCGCCTCCCTGATCATATGGACCTAAAAACATCAAATAACTTCTTAATGTATCTGCTCCATATTTATTTATGTACTTATCAGGATTTACCACATTCCCCTTACTCTTACTCATCTTTGCCCCATCTTTAATTAATAACCCGTGAGCTCTGAATTTAGAAAAAGGCTCGTCGAAATCTAAAAGCTTCTGATCAAAAAGAACCTTGGTAATAAAACGAGAGTAGAGTAAATGAAGCACGGAATGCTCAGCTCCTCCTATATACATATTCACAGGAAGCCATTTTTTTGTTCTTGAGTCATCGAATGGCTTATCCTCAAACTCAGTCGATGGATATCTCAAGAAATACCACGAACTATCTAAAAACGTATCACAAACATCAGTTTCACGCTTAGCATCTCCGTTACAGTTAGGGCACTTAACGCTCACAAATTCAGAATCCTGCGCTAGAGGCGCGACACCAGTACCTAATGGTTTAAATTCTTTTACGTATGGGAGAACGACGGGTAAATCTGCCTCAGGGACAGGTTGCCAGCCACATTTTTCGCAATGAATCATAGGAATTGGAGCGCCCCAATATCTTTGGCGAGAAATAAGCCAATCTCTTAAATGATAATGTGTTTCTTTCTTGCCAATTCCTTTTTCCTCCAGCCACGAAATTATCTTGTGAAAATCAAAGGCGCTATCCCATCCACTCCAATCACCTGAATCAATAATCTGGCCTCGATGCGTATAGCACTCAAAATTGCTTTCTGCTCCTTCAGGCGTGGCCAAAACATATTTAATCGGGAGTTCGTATTTTTTTGCAAACTCAAAGTCCCTCTCATCATGAGCCGGCACCGCCATTATGGCTCCAGTTCCATAACCCATCAAAACATAATCCCCAATCCAGACTGGGATTTTTTCCTGAGTTGCTGGATTTATAGCATAAAATCCAGAAAATACACCTGTCTTCTCTTTCTCCAAATCAATTTCGCTTTTCTCCAAAGCACTATCTATATATTCTTTTACATTTTGATCTATTTTATCTAAGTTAGATTTTATGAAAGGATGCTGGGGAGATAAAACTAAAAAGGTAGCTCCGAATAATGTATCTGGCCTTGTTGTAAATACTTCGATTACAGATTCTGATTCTGTCTTAAAAGATATTAGAGCTCCATCACTCTTTCCTATCCAGTTTTTCTGAGCAATCTTAACTTTCTCAGTCCAGTCGATTCTATCCAAACCCTCCAGGAGCTTATCTGAATATTGTGTGATCTTAAAAAACCACTGCTCGAGTTCTTTCTTTTCAACCTCTGAAGAACACCTCTCGCATTCTCCTGATAAAACCTGCTCGTCGGCTAAAACAGTTTTACACGAAGGACACCAATTAACTTCAGCTTTCTTTTTCTCAGCAAGTCCAGCTTTAAATAATTGGATAAACAACCAC
>CAZMGC010000013.1:0-23575 GCA_964565795.1 uncultured Gammaproteobacteria bacterium | reverse complement strand
TTTACTTCTTTTGGTTGCTGACGAAAATAAAAAAAGACATGAATATGAAGATTTAGAAAAAACATATGAATCAGAAATTATTTTAGGAATTTCTACAGATTCTCACGATGGTTTAGGAATTATTGAAAAAACTGATCAAAAAAAGATTTCAAAAAAAGAAGTAGAAAAAAGTTTAGAAACATTTTTAGGAAAACAAAAACAAAAATATCCTCCCTACTCGTCAAAAGCTGTTAAAGGAAAATCTTTATATTGGTGGGCTAGAAATAGGAAACTAAATGAAATAAAAATTCCAGAAAGAAGTATTGAGATTTATTCCATTAATCTTTTAGCTTATGAAACTATTAGGTTATCAGATTTGGTCAAAAATATTATAGGAAAAGTAAAGCAAATTGAAGGAGATTTTAGGCAAAAAGAAATCATTGATAATTGGAAAAATTTTAAGAAAGAAAACAAAGATAACCAGTTTATAAAAATAAAAATTATAATATCGGCTTCATCAGGTATGTATGTTAGGAAAATAGCATCTGACTTGGGAGAAAAACTTGGATCTCCGGCGTTTGCATTCTCTATAATTAGAATAAAAGTTGGAAAATTTAAAAAAGAAGATTGTGTTGATTATTTTTGATACGCTTTTCCGAGAAGTTTGTAGGATTTAGACTTCATTGCTATTAGTGTAATAATAAGCCCAATTAAACCGGAAATAATAAATACCAATGCTATTCCTCGTCCCGCTCCTGTTCCAAACCAGCTTCCAATTAGATCAACTCCACGCCCTGTGGTCATAAATGGAATAAATAACAATTGAGCGACAGGGCCTATTAGAAATGCTGTAAGAGGAGATCCAGCTTGCTCTATGCTTTGAGCAAACCCAAAAACTCTTCCCTGTCTTTCATCCGGAACTACCTTTTGAATAATTGTTTGCTCGGTGGCTTCTATAAATGGAAAAAGAATCATCCAGAGTAATGCGCCAATTGTTAGAAGAACTATTGAAGGCTGAATAGTAAAAAATATGCATCCGATCCAAATAATTATATTTGCACGGAATAATGTTTTCAGTGGACTTTTCCCAAGACCAAATTTAGCTATTAATAGTCCCCCAGCAACAAATCCAAAACTTAAAAATCCCCAAAGTGTACCCCATGTCTGAACGTTTACCAATGAAAGTCCGTAAGCATCCATCAGCGCCATGAAGACTCCGCCCAGAAGATTATTAAATGTTGTAAAAAGAATTAAAGGTAGAAGACCGGGGATATTCCTAATAACTTTAAAAGTGCCCTTGAGATCTATTTTTTTAGGCTTCATATCTCCAACGTGAGCTATAGTTTTTTCAGGTATTTTTATTAACATTAAAATTCCAATCGCTGTGATAGTTAGGATTACTGCAATTGCCATAACCGTAGTCATACCCCCGAATGCTAGAGTGAATCCACTTCCAACTGAAGTGATCGCAAAAGAGACCCCCATGACAGTTCCAAATAGTCCATTTGCTTTATCTCTTATTTTTTCAGGAACAAGAACAGTGACAAGGGTTGGAATTGCGATTCCATAAATATTTCCAGACACAACGCCTGCCATTAGAGTAAGTGCGAAAATCCAAAGAATAGGACTGCCTACATGTGTAAAAAGATTTTCTGGGGCAAGCGAGGAAATTAAAAAACCTAAAGAGAAAAGTATTAAGGTGACAAAGCTTGAAAAAAGCATCACATATTTCTTCTTATGATGATCTACTAGTGACCCAAACCAAAAGGCCGAGGTTGCAGTTGCTACTAAATAAATTCCACCTACGAAACCGGTAGAAATAACAGACTTTGTTTCAAGATATGCGAAAAATGTTAACGCAAACCACACGAAATTGTTTGTGGCGGTTACGATGAGTGCTACGATTAAGAGTTTATAAAAAGTTTTCATTTAGTAACTTAAAAATTATAGCAAAACTAGACTTTTTGTCCTTCTACCCAGGGAGCAACATGTCTCGTCCTTTCATTAAAAGTGTCACCACGTTGAAGGGTTGGACGGGGAAAATATATAGGAATTAATGGAGTTAATGTGTGATAGGGATGAACCTTTGTAACTAAAAGCTCATTACCTGTATTTACTACGTATCTTTGTGATAAATCCTCCGGTCTTCTTAAAACAGCCGCAACAGTCCCCTCAACTTTTTTGCCAAGTAAAAAATCCGTAGCTCTTCTCATTGCTTCGTGTCTATTCATGCGATGCATTATAGCAAATTGTCTGTGTTATAATCTTGCCATGAAAAATAAGAAACTTTCTGATTCAGTAATGATTAACGCCTGGCAATCTTACAGATCCACATTGGGTCTTTGGGAGGCTGTGTGTCTTTCTCTTCTTACAGCAGGATCAGCATTAGTAGCATCTGCTTATGGAATTGTTTTAGTTAACTCAAAAGATTTAGGAGATTTAGTAACTCTTTATTTATGCGGAGTGCTTTTGCTTGCATGTGTTTGCATAGAGTTTATAGTTTTTATGTTTAATAACAGTGTTGTTGTTTTGATCGAGGCAACAGAGAAATTAGAAGATGAATTATTTGGGAAAAATGATTATTTAAAACTAACTCAGAATTTAACAAAAAGTAGAAAAAAGATTTTACCTTTTTTAAAATTTAGAATTTATACAGTTTGGGGCGGAATAATTCTTTTTTCTGCAGCAATAATTACATTTTGGAGATTGTTAATATTATTTAAGGTATATTTTTAAGATTTACCTCTTTTATGGTTTTTCTAATTTTTAAGGATTAATTGTGTTTCCTACGGTATGATGGAAATAAATTCGTCTATTGTTTTATATGAATTTATTTTTTATAAATAAATTTTTCCCAGAGTTTTTTAAAATACGAAAGTGTAAGTGTTGAAAGTAGGAATCCCATTGCCGGGACAATTGCATTTATCCAGGGGTCAATTTTTACGATAAATTTGAGATAAAGTGCTATTGATAAATAAGTAAAAATGACAATTAAAAACTTTCTAAAAAGGCTTGTTTCCCATGCTTTATCTTTCTCAACGTTTTGATTTCTTTTTTCAATTCTTAAAATTCTTTCTTCAATATTTAGTTCGCTCATTACTTAATCTTATCTAAGAAATATTTAACTTGCTCATCGGGGATTCCTATTTTATCTAATCTTTTTCTTATTTCTGGATCTTTAACTCCAGCTTTTTTCCATGTTTTTGAGGAGGCCTCTATGAATTCTCTGATTTCATGTGGGAATACGACCCATCCAGTAGTTTCAAACGCATAATAATCAGGCGTAATGCATGAATGAGGTTTATAGCAAAGGGATGCGATTTTTATATCTTTTGCTCCCATTACTTTTAGATATTCAGAAGCTTTTCTGACAGTTTCTCCAGTATCAATTACTTCGTCAAAAAGTAAAACTTTTTGGTTGTGAATGGAATCTGTTAGTGGTTGAACTAATTGGGGCTCACTTGCATCATTTATTCCTTGATAGGATTTGAACCTAACTGAAGAAATTTCATCAATTCCTAGATAATCCATTAGGGTTCTTGCCCATGTCCATCCACCTTTTGCTAGAGCGACTACTCTGTCAAATTTTTCTCCAGAATCTAAGATTTCTTCTGCAAGTTTAAATGTATATTCTCCCATCTGTTCCCAAGTAGGAGAGATATAAGAGACACCGTCGTAATTATTTTCCCTTAAAATTACATGTTTATTTTTCATGGCAAGATTATAGCAGGAAACTATTTATTTAAAAGCACTATTGATAAATTAAGAATTGCTGCAAAACTAACCCATGCGATATATGGGTAAAGCATATATGAAGCCTTTTTATTTACTTTCCTAAACGATTTTATGGTTTGAAAAATACTTATCCAAAGAAAAATAATTATAATGAAAGAGAATAATGGATTTTTTAATCCAAAAAATATTATTGACCAAATTGTATTTAGGCTAAGTTGTGCCCAAAACCACCTTAGGTCAGTTTTCTTTTTTCCCCATACTAAAAATAGAGAGATTCCCATTAGGAAATAAAGCGTTGTCCATACGGGGCCAAATACGAATGATGGTGGATTGAAAAAGGGCTTTTCTAAAGTTGAGTACCAGGTGTTTACTGAATCGAAAGTAAAAATTGAACCAATTATGCCTGCAGCTTGACACAATAGAATAAATCCAATTAATCTTAAAAAATCTTTCACTAAATATATATTCTCAAGTGTAAATTTTTAAGTCAAATGGAAATTATCATCTAACTTTATTTTTTAAATGGATTATTTTAATTTCCTGATCTGTGATTTGATGAAAATATTTCACGTATTGTAAATTTATTTTATTTCAGAAGCCTATTGATAGGTGTAAATTTATAAATAATAAACCTTTTAAAAAGTATTAATTGATGAGCTATTAATTTTATTTATTAATAAAGGATTTTTATGTTGATAAATTTCTGTAACAATTTTTGTTAGAGAATCCCCTAAATTTTCTGTTTTATTAATAATTTCTAATGAATTATTTTTTATTAAATGATTTGCCCATGCTTCAGATCTCCATTTTTCAATAACCTGGTGAAATTCATTTACTATAAAATCTTTAAATATTATGCTTCCGAATCCCAGTAGATCATGTTTTTTAATAAGAATTTTCATTACATCAGGAATTATTTCCAGTAAAATATCATTTACCAAAAAATAATCCTTTTCGTTTAAATATTTTAATTTAGATATTGAAGTATATAAGTCAGCATTAATATGCGCATTTATTCCAAGTAAAATTTGTAAAAATGGAATCCCGTGAGAATTAGAAATATATTTGAAATATGATTGCCAGGGTTTTATGGAATTATTACTTTCAATATATTCAAGAACTGGTTTAAAGTATAGTGATGCGAAATAAACGTCAAGATGTTCTATTGATTTAAAATCTTTAAAGAAAGATTTTTTCAAATTATATTTTTCTGCTACAGCAAGAGTGACTAAAAGATAGGTTTCTAGAAATGGAGCAAGTGAATTTATGTTTTTATTTTCCTTAAAAAATTTAAGTAATACTTCCATCCTTCCAATAATCGTATAAATAGTTTCATTTTTTGGACTATCAATTATTAATAATTTTCGTAGGTTTAGGTTATCTTGCGGCATTAATTTAATTGTAGCAGATGAATCATTTATTAATTCTTTTTTGAGGTAATGGGAAGAATACTCTTGTTCTTTTTTTATATTCTTCAAAATCCGGTCTTCCTTTATATTTTTTCTCAAGTAGCGGAATTCCTGATACAAAAACTATTAGTATTGTAATCGTGATTGGTCCGATAATTCCAATTAATCCGTTTTGAGATGATAGAGCTATTAACCAAATTCCCCACCATTGTGTGACTTCTCCAAAATAATTTGGATGCCTTGAATATTTCCAAAGACCGTCTGTCATGAGTTTCCCCTTGTTTTCCGGATTTTTTATAAATTCTGATAATTGTTTATCTCCAATTGTTTCGAATAAGAATCCGATTATCCAAAGAAAAAATCCAATTATTAGAGTAGGTGTTATTTTTTCAGTGGGATTTTGGCTTGCAATTAAAACGGGAATTGAAACTAAGAATAAAAAAAATCCCTGTAAAATAAATATTTGAAAATATGATCTTGGGATAAAGAGTTTGCCCCAGCTTTTTCTCCAGACTTGATAACGTCCATCCTCCTCTTTTCCTTTATGGCGAGCATTAATATGGAGGAAAAGTCGCAGCCCCCATAAGCTTACCAGTGAGTTTATTAAGATGTTTTGAATTTCCAGTTTTCCTGAAATTAGTAAAGCGCTCCATGCTAAGACAATAAATCCAAGTCCCCAAGCTTCATCTGCGACATCATTTCTTTTCTTAAAAAGAGAAATAAAAAACCACAGATTCATGTAAAGAAAAAGAACCAAAGCAAGAATTATGAAGTAAATCATAAGTCCAATTTAGAAGCGATTAAAAAAGTGATAACTGATACTGAAGCTGCGAGGACAGACCCCCAAATCATGTCAACTATGGTAAGGGATAATGGCCAGTTTTTAAGGGTTGCTAGATTAGTAAGGTCATAAGTAGCATAGGTAAAAAATCCAAAAAGTCCTCCAAAAATAAGTGCATGTGTCAATGATTTTTTTTCAACTGCAGGAGAAATAACAAAAATAATAAGTCCTACTATAAATAACGCATAAAAAATTAAAGCAGCTGGCCAATTAATATTTGTTTTCATGAGCGAGCCTAATTGTTCAAGGTAAAATTTTCTTGCAATTAAAGCTAGCCAGATAAAATCAATTGCAAAAAATACAGGGAGGGCGATGAGATAGAGTTTTATGAACATAAGTTAATTATATTTGAAATACATCCAGCTAGTCCAGTTTCCTTTTTCACTCCATTTAATTGCTTTTCTTATTTCATATTGGCTAATTACTTTGTCGAGTGGCTCCCGCTCTGGCATTTTGTCTTCATAAATGCTTTTTAAGAAAGGTAGTGATTTTTTATCTGCTAATTGTCCTAAAGTCCAGATAGCATCATTTTTTTCTTTAATGCTTGAGCTGTTAGACTGAAAAGTTTTTATAAGAGCTTCTTGGCAATTTGTTTTATGTTTTGAAATCACATTGTTACAGTTTTCTCTGACTTCCAAATAAAGAATTAAGTAAACTGAAATAATAAAAATCAAAATAGCCAAGCTGATTCCAAGAAAAGAAAAAATTAATATTTTTTCAAATCTTTTATTCATGATTCAATTATATGCTTCTTAATTTAAAAGTTAAATAATAGTATCAGGATTGATATAATATTTTTATGATCAAGCAAAAAATATTTATCCCCGCATCTCCGATGGAAGTTTATGAAGCTTTGATGGATGAAAAAAAGCACTCTGAATTTACTGGAGCTAAAGCTCGTGTAGAGAATAAAAAGGGCGGAAAATTTTCCGTATGGGACGGATATGCAGCTGGGGAAAATTTAATCTTAGTACCTGGTAAGCAAATAGTGCAGTCCTGGCGAGCAAGTGATTGGCCTAAAGAAAAAATTTCAAAAGTTACTTATTTTTTGTCTTCAAAAGAAAACGGTTGCGTAATTGATTTTGAACAAGTTGATGTTCCGGAAGAGTTTGAGGAAGATATTAAAAACGGCTGGCAGGAGTTTTATTGGAAACCATTAAAAGAGTACTTCAATAAATGAGGATTTATTAAATTTTTATTCCCAATTTTTTAAATTCTTTAAGAATTGTAGGTGGAACATCTTTTCGACACGCGCAGTTTTTTAAATGTTCCTCATGCCATTTAACTCTTTTAGCCAAAGTCGTAGGCATTTTCATTTTATTTTTCTTATGCCACTCTGCATTAATTTTATTAGCCATCTTTGTAGTTTAATTATAGCACTGGGCTTAAGTTTTTACGTTTGGATATAAGAAGAATTTAAAATCCCAGCTTTATTCGCCGGCTTTTCGGATTGCTTCGAGGTCAAGTTTTTTCATCGGCATGAATACATTTGTTACTGCATCAGCTTTTTCTGGGTCTCTCATCATTTCATCTAAAATTCTTGGGACTACTTGCCATGTCACTCCAAATTTATCCGTGCACCATCCGCATTGTTCAGCTTCTGGAACTGCTGATAATTTGTCCCAGAAATAGTCTATTTCTTCTTGTGTTTCGCATTCGATAATGTAAGAAGTTGCACCATTTAATTTGAATTGTTCAACTGGCCCTCCATTTAAAAACATAAAACTAATTCCATCAATTTCACATTCAGCAGTAAGAACTGACCCTTCAGGTCTTCCTGAAACTGCCTCAGATGCTTTAGGGGATTTTGTGATATCTCCAATTTTTGCAGAATGCTCTCCAGGTGCTGAATTAAAAGTATCTATATAATAGTTGGCTGCTTCTTCGCCGTTATTCTTTGCAAACCAGAGGCAATTAATTAGTTTACTCATTTTATTTATTTTAACACATTGAAAGACCTTAAATGTATTAGTTTTGTAAGTATCTAGTCTCTAAATACTTTTTTTCTAAGTTCATAAAATGTAATAACAGGAATAAAATAAGTTAATTCTGCAAGCAATGATCCAAGCAGAATTGCCAATTGATAATTATTAATAAAAAATGGAACTGCAGAAAGGAAGAATGGTCTTACTAAAAAAGTGTCTAAGTACTCTGCGGGACCAAATTCAATAATCATGTTTCTTATTTGTTTAATGAAATTTGTTAATGTAAAATTTTTTCTCTTAACATCTTTTAAATAAACATATCCATAAAAAGTTATATTATCAATCCAAGTAGCCCCAACTCCTGCCACAATATTATTTCCAGTAATAGACTTGATGATAGATGCAGAAATTATAGATGCTAATGTAGCTAGAAGTAATGGAATTGAATATCTGCAGAACCACTCTCTAATTTTTATTTTCATTAAAAAACTCAGCGCCTTAAAATCAGTATAGCAATTTTTTTATACCATTTTTTTGCGTGGGTAAAAATATTAGGAAATTATTAAATTAAAATTCTTTTAACTGCGATTGGATTATAGTATTTAGTAAATTTACTGAAACTCCAGATTCCAGAATTATTTTCAATTATATTTGAATGATATATTTTATTATTTCCGCAGTATACGGCGGTATGCAAACTAATTATCCAATCCTTTCTACTAAGATTTTTTATTTCTTTTCTAATTCTGTCTGCATAAATAATGTCGCCTTCTTGAAGTAATTCTAAAGAGTTTTTATTAAATTCTCTTTCTTTAATTATAAATTTACCAACCTTATTAAATGCTTGTGGGTTTAGGATTTGACCAGGTTTAAAATAAGCGTCGTGAATTTTATAAAGGTAATATTGAATAGCAAGCCTGCAATTGCCTTCTGTAAATTCTTCTTTTTTAAGTTCTCGTAGCGGGAGAGGCCCTTTATCAAACTTATATTTAAAAGTTTTTAGCTTAGACATGAATGAGGAAATTATAGCAGAACTGAGGCTAAAAAAAGTGGTGCTCCCCAAGACTCACACACTTCGAACGCATTTATTGAATTAAATAATGGATTTGACAATTTTTATATCATTTAATCCTTGGAGTTTTTTGATTTATTTTTTGTCCAATAACAAAGTTAATAGTTTTTCTATTATCAGTTTTTTGTCTTTCCGTTAAGTCATATTTGATGTGAGCAACAAGATTATCAAGCGACAAGCTTGCATGAAAAAGCCCTTCGTCTAATTTAATATATGAAAAAGCTTTATCAGCGGGTAGATTATGCTCAGGATTTAATTCATCTGTGTAGCCTGGAAAATGAGGAGTAAACCCTCCAGAACCACTAGAGGAAGATAATCCCCAGCTTATTTCTCCATCAGTGAATTTAAATCTATAAGGATTTATGCCGTGAAGAAAGCCATTTCTAAACATTGAATAAATCATATCCGATTCCATACTAGAATAACCTAATTTTTTTAAATATTTTCGCCCAGATAAGCTGCCAAGTAGATTTAGTGAAATTGAATCGATCAAAGGAAATAGCCTATACCCAATGTCCATAGAATTTTCTGATGCATCTCTGTAATCTTTTTCAGTAGTGCCTGTGTGAATAGTCGATTGTTCAATTTTACTCAGTATAGAAAGCCAGATTGAATATACCTTGTCTTTGTCAATTGGCTGTTTTATGAATTCATGATCATTTAAATTCATTTTAATTTCTCCATCTTTATAAAAATAACTACATTAAGCGTCGCGTGCGTCTTTTTTGTTTATCTTATCCACCTCGGCTACGTACTCTTTGGAAATTGTATCTAGACTTTCTTTTAATCCAAGGTCGCATTCTTCATCCCAAGCAACAATCAAGTGATAAAAGAAATCAAAAGTAGTCACTAATGTTTCTTCAACCCAAGTGTCACTTTCGGAAGTATCTACTAAAATGCCTCCCTTTTTATCTAATTGCAAATATTCATTTAAAGCTCGTATCGCTGAGTGTGTTAGATTAGATTGTAAGCTATAAACTGTATCATATGCTTCAACCCGACCTACCTCTTCAGACATTCCTCGTATGCTTTTAATAGACCAACCATATCGAGGATCATAGTTATATCTGCTTTGTGCCAAGTCTGCTTCTCTCAGAACTTCCTCAATGCTATTTTCGTTCTCTTTTAGATGAGCGGAGTGCTCTTTAATCATCTTCATTGCTTCAGGTTTATTCTGTGCGTATTGGTACATTTTTTTCCTTATGATCCAATCGTAGTCCTGGAACCGTTCTGCTCTTTTATCTGTTGGGTCTTTGGTGATATACGCGATTGTAATCATTAAATCGAATAATGAGCGGCAAAGAATAGCAGCATCTTGTCCATAGCCATTCTCGCAAAGAAGCATAATTGCCTTATGGGTTTTGTATGCTTTTCCTATAGCAAAACATGTAAGTAATGCTTTTAGGCTTTTAGCGTGGATCTGTTTATCTAATCGGGGCTCAATAATATCCTGAAGCTTTTTATTATGTTCATATAGGGCATTGTATTTATTTTTCATAAAAAGAGGATGTATATATAGATCGGAAGACTCCATAGAAAACCGTAGAAGTGCTCCCCGCGCCTGAGCACAGTATTCACGGAACTACAGTTCCTAAATCAGATGGTTTTGAGAGCATAATCAAAGCCTTTGAAAACGTCAGTTACATGGGTGAGTTAAGGCAAAGATGGGTAGAGATAAAGAAGCTATTGAAAGGAGGATTACAGGATGAACTTCCGGCAGCAATGCGTGCAATGGAAATATAGCCTACTTCTCAATCTCCGCAACAGCTGCGCGGTATTTGCAGAAGTCGCACTCTTCGCCAGACTCAGGAAACGTAGTTCCTTTCAGACATTCAATCGCTTTTGTTATTGTCTCCTCAACCCAGCCCGTATCGCCTTTGTAGGGAATAAGCTTTATTTCAAACTCAAGCTTGCCATCAAACGCTTCTTTGTCGGTATTTCCGTTGCAGTAGACAAAATAGCCGGTATCGGATACTTTGAAGCCGTTTTGTCTGAAAAGCCACTGGTATATCTCCATTTGACGCTTGTAACCAATCTGCCAATCAGCATCAAGATTAACTTCCTCTTCTTTTGAAGTCGCCTTGTAATCGACGATAATATATTCGCCTTCAGGAGTTACCCACACATCATCAACTCCTCCGGTAATAATCACATTTGTGCTATCGATAGGAACTGTAATTCCTGCATGTAGGGAATCGCGCCATTCGTCGATCTTCTCATGTGCAAGTGGAACAGCATCGATCCCGTACGTTTCCATGAGTGGATGTTTTGTACCCTTTGCCCGATGAATATCGAACTCTTTCTTAAGGAGTTTGTCGACTGCAGAGTTAAGAGAAAAAGGATAGCCCGGCGGTTGCGCTACTCCGAGTCTACGGTCAAAATAAAAGCATCTTGGACATTTAATAAAGTTGTCTATTTTTCCACGACTCAATCTAAACGGCTCTCCGTCCGGATCATAAATATTTCTTTTTCTATTTGGGTTGTAATACTGTGACATCTTAATTTAAACTGTATTTTTTCTCACGATTTTTAAAGGCTAATTCTCCACCATCTAGAATCCAAATATATTTTGGCCGTGCCTTTTTATTTTCAATTGTTGATGGAATTATTGTAGTTTTTCCCGAACTCTCGCATTCTAGAATATGGATTAAATCAGCATCACTCCCTATTACTAAATTAGCATCACGAGTAACAAGAACTATCTGCCTATTTTGCTTCTGCTTTCTAATTAGAGGTACTAAGACGTTGGAAATATATTTCCCATCAAGGTTATCTTCGGGTTGATCTATAACAATAGGATTTGTTCCGGCAACTAAAATAATTGCAATTACAATTCCACATCGTTCTCCAAACGAAGTGCTTTGAAGAAGCTTTTCTCCCAGCTTAGTCTGAACTTGGATGTTTTCAATGTCATAGTGGTGTTTATGCATCCTAAGACATAATTTTTCAAGAAATGTCTCATCGCTCACCATTTCTTGGAGAACTTGGGTATGTATTGAAGCCTTTTGAGAGCTGTTTGCTACTTCCACCACCTTCTTATTATCCGCAAGCATATCTACTACTGAGACTCCATTATCGAACAGTACTGATTCGATATTGTCAGCATTTAAAACTGCCCCTGATGAGTTGTTGTGCTCTTTTATAAAATTAACAAGCTCAATTTTCAATAATCTTTCATTTGTTTTAGGATGGAAAGTAATTTCCGTTTGGTGATCGGAGAATTTCAATCCCTTCAAACCCTTTTGTAATTCGGATGAGACTTCAAAAAAGCGTGTATGATACGATTCATAATCGGTCTTATACTTGGCAAGTATCGTATCCTTCCTAGAGTAGATTTCTTTATATGAAGCAGTCTGTTCATTCCTGAATTTAATCTGGCTTTCTAAAGTCGCTATTTCCTGTGACGCATCAGCGAGTTCATCAATATTTTCGGAGGCCATGCCCTTACTCGTAAGATATTTCTTTAATTCAGTCTTTTTTTGTAGCAACTTACTTGGATAGTCCTTTTGATCGTAATTTTCCTTGGCTTTCTTGTATGCACTTTCTACTTCAGTTTGGTGTGTTTTGAGTGATGTGTGGATATTTGTTAGTGTGTCTTGGCCATCATAGTCAGACCATTTTAATCCTTGTATGGTTTTAGATAGTTTTGCTATTTCGCCAACTACAGCTCTAAACTCAACTTCAAAGTTTTCGAACCCTCTAATTGCGTTTGATAATTCTTCAATATCTTTTTGAAGATCGGTATACTCCTTTGATTTAATTACTTGAGTTTGCTTCTTTAATGTTAAGATCTGCTTATTTAGCAACTCAACTTGAGTGTTAGTATCTGTAATGATGTCATAAGCAGAAATAAGTTCTTCTAATGCGGATGCCGAGGATTCCCACCCAGTCTTTAAATCGGTAAGACTCTTTTTACTTTCGTCAAGGGAAGAGAGTCTTTCTAGACGATGTCGAACAAGTTTTGACATTTCCTCAATGTCTTTTGCAAATTTTTCAATTTCATTTTGTAAATAGAACTCTGTTTTTTCAGGAATTTCTGTGTCAACCAACTCTTTCACTTTTCCCAATGGATCTTTAGACGATAAAACCAGATTAGTAAGGGGTGAATTCAAGTGAAACAACTTTGAGACCTCTCTGTGTATCCATGAATTGTAGAGTATGTGTACAAGAGTGCTTTTTCCGGAGCCTCTACCTCCTACGATGCAAGTAAGATTGTCCGAAAGTTCAAGTTCATATGTGTCGCGCATGCAGAAGTCAATTTCCTCTGTCGATTCTTTATCTTTAATTTTTAGATTTGCCGGAAACTTGATTGCTGTTTTCTCGATTTTGGAGTAAGTTTCGGTCTCGGTAGGATTTTCCGTTTGGATCCTTACTCGAAGTTCTGGCTCAAATGTAATTTGTTTAAAACCTTCAAAGCTTAATTCAGCTTTAATCCAAGTGTAGTCTTGAGAATTTCCGTTGGATGGATGTAGTAAATTTCCAAGATCATGGCTATCAGATCCCCACACGCAAGGTTTTAAATTTCTAAATCTGTTTTCAATCTCGTTCTCGGGAGTCGATGAGTTTTTACCAAGATAAAAATCCCTATCATTTACATCATTGGAAAATATAACATCTGCTTGGTGTGTTATATCCTCCCGCACCAATCCTGATCTAGAGAACTGACTTTTATTATCTTCAAACCATTTCAAGGAATTAATCCCACCGTGGCCTTTACCTACAACAGCCAATAGATATGCTTTTGGTGGAAGCTTTTGAGAATCAAAGATTTCGTCAATTTCTTTTAAAGCTTCTCCTACGTCTCGCTTGGCTAAAGTGACGGTAGATAGGGCTTTCTTTCTATACGTTTTCTTTTCACTTTCTCCAACGGAACTGAAATCGGTGCCAACAGCAATATTAGTCCCATCAGCAATGCTTTTACCAATGGCATACAAACTTTGTGCTTTTAGAGGATGCTCAGTTCCTCTGTAGTTTACTTTCAATTCTTCTAAAAAATGGCTCTCTATGAAATCGGGTGAGCAATGAGAAGGATCAAAGAAAATATGAATATTAATCGAGTCATCATCGCTATTGAAAATATTAAGTCTGAGTTCTATCCCTGGGATTATTAAGACATTTGCGCTTTTATTGTTTACTGTCAGTATTTGCTTGTTTACGTCGTAATATTTAAGGAGCTGACGATACCCCTCTATTGTAAAATAGTCAGCTGTTGCTATAGCTGATATTTTATGTTTGTTAATCGCCTCAATTAGTTTCTCGACGTAAATATCCCAGCTGTCACCCAGAGAATGATCAAGTGGTGAGGCAGGTGTATGTACATGAAGATCCCATTTTTGCCATTCAGATCCCTTAGGGTAGTTATTGCTCATATTTACTTGTGTCAATTAATTCTTGAAAGCTTTTCGGCTTAAACTTTTCGAAATCATCTTGCTTTACGTAAAGCATGGAGTATTTAATTTTTGCTTGACGCTTATTTACATCCTCGCACCACTGCTTTAGACGTTCGATTTTCAGAGGATCATCAAGATCTTCTCTTCCTTTTGTTTCAACAATGCACATTTCTTTTTCAGAAATCTTTACCACGAAGTCGGGATAATAATCGGATATGGCACCATCAGCATTGCGGTAATCAATCTTAAAATGGATAGAGAAGTAGTTCTTGGTATAAGCAAGAACATCAGTACAATTTTCCAAGAAAGCGGCAAACTCAAGTTCAAAATGACTATCAGCAATTACTTTATTAAACAGGCTTTTCTTCGGGACTAGGTACCCTTGATCCTTTGCGACAAATGGTCGTGCTTTACTAACTTTGATGTATTCCCGTATTTCAGCATCACCCTTATCGAGCACGGTGAGTGCATTTATTTCTTTCTTGAAAGTCTCAATAATTGTGCGCGAGGCTTCGATCTCAGACAAATTCCTTAGTATATTTAAATCCTCAAGATTGATCGTTTTATCAAAGAGCTGGCTTTGGATGAACTCTTTTACCTTTCCGTAAAGCTCATCATAACCGGAAACAAGTCGTAGTTCACGCATGATTAGCCTAGTGAAGTACCCAACAACACTTTGATAATCAATAACAGCATCAGAATCCAATAATGTCTTGTGATGTATCTCTTCTTCACTTCCTTCGGATTTAACGATGTGCTTAAAGACAATTTCGCGCTTTTCTTCCTCAGAATAGTTCTTTACAGATATTTTGTTGTTTCCGAAACTGCTTGGGGCAAGTTCAGATATATTTTTATACTCACGATAAATACGAGGAGACATAACCGGAATATCTATGTCCAGTTTCTCGATATCTTTTGCTAAATTCTCACGATCGACTTCCACGACAATAGGAGCTTTCGGTGCAGTATCAGCTCCCATTGGTTTTCTTTCAAGCTCCACACCCTCGCTTTTAATCGACTCAACAAAGTCCATAAAAGCATCAGTGCCAACAACGCTTACAAATTCTTGGATATCCTCACCGCGATACATTCTTCTCAAGCCCCGTCCCAATGTTTGCTCAGGAAGAATATTTGCTCTTGATGAGTAAGCTCGCAGTCCGACGATGGTAGTAACGTTTCTTACATCCCATCCCTCCTTAAGCATAAGAACTGAAACGATCGCTTTGTACGGGCTTTCCCATGTATCGATTTCGTTTGATTCTTTCCTAAGCTTCTCTAATTCTTCTTTACTTTTTCCGGATACTGATTCTGAAATCTCTCCGTTATCTTTGGTATGAATTGTGAGAACTGCATCTTTCAATTCGGGGTAGGTGTTTTGAAGGTACTCAGATACCTCGTCGCAGTTCTTGGTGTCGTCGGTCATGACAAACAACACTGCCTTTTTAAGTTTCTTGTGCTCTTCATACACCTTTTTCCACTCAAGATATCCAAGATGAAGATAGTCCGCATACCTCTCAGTAAATTTGGAGCTTTGTCTCTCCTGAAGTTTTGCACGACTTGCTGAGTCGGGAAGGACAGGATGCTTTACAACTTCTTGATGGATTGCTTCCACAAGTGGATAATCTGAAATTGTTTGTACGAAGATGGCACCATTATTGTGCTTGGGGGTAGCAGTGACGTCTATTTGCAGAGACAATTCGCCGCCTTTCATTTTTAACTTGTTGTGAATATCTTCTATAGACTTAAACCAAGCCATCCGTTCGTCATGAACATGGTGTGCTTCATCGTTTAATATGACCAATTCGTCTACATCTCGAACAATAGCTGAAAGATCAACTCTTGATTCATTCGTAGCATTTACAGGTTTTGTACCTAAGAAATAGTCAGAAGTATCAGAATCTTGTGCCGTAGGAATGGTATCTGAAGTTTCGTACACACGATGGATATTGGTAAGAAAAATATTTCCGGTTTTTTGAGTGACTTGAACTTCGTCCTGAATATGAAGTGATAAACTAAAATCACTCTTCCAGTTTTTATCTTGGAATCCATCATCTGGAACAATAGGATCTGTATAAAAAATCCTCAGCCCGTCAAAGTCGGTGCGCAAGCGGTCTAGAACAATAATATTGGGAGCTATTAAAAGAAAATTACGTGCAAGATTTGAGTCCTCCTCATAAAGTTTATGAAAGTAGCTCCATGCAATAAGAAGGCTTAATACTTTTGTTTTGCCGCTTCCCGTTGCCATCTTAATGACAAACCGAGTCCAATTTTCCGGGAACATTCCGGCAGAAACAACACCACTGGCATCAAACCTCATGAGATCATATTTATCTTTTACCTTAACCACATCGTTAAGATAAATAACAGTTTCAACAGCTTCTCGCTGTGCAAAATAATATCTAAACTGAGCCTGAATACCTTCACTATTAGTCATAACGTGTTCTCGTTCAAACCACCATTTCAGAAGTGCTTTGCTCGTATCACTCGCTCCTTCGTATCCGTCTTCGCGCCATTTTTTTACTGCCTTACGAAGTTCTGCAACAAAAGGAGGAAGGAGTTTCTCGTATCCTTGCGAGCGCAATGCCTCATCTGCCGGAAACCATCGATATTCTGGCTCAAGCACTTCATAAGGTGATTTTGGAAATTTAGGATGTAATGCCATAGTTTAGATATTTACTTCGATAACTTTCATAGTGTCATTGCCAAAAATGTCTACAACTTTGATCGCAACTTTCCTTTTTCCTTTGGTGCATTCATGAAATACGCTCTTTAGCTCAAGCGAACGATCCTTTTTCGTTCTAAAAGATTGCCACTCATTCTCAAAAATATAGTCTCCAGTCCATGCCTCAACTTGTTTTCCGTCCTCATCGGTGTATCGGATGATCTCTTTTTTGTTTTCAAAATCAAAGTCTACTGACCAATAGTCAATCCAATCAGTCCATTTCTTGGTAAGCACAGTTCTATTGGTAATTCCACTTTTATCTTTAGTGACTTTTATTATTTGCCCGTTTTCAACAAGAATCTTTGATCCGCCATTCTTAAGCTCCGACTCAACATTTGCCAAAGTATCTTGGTTATAAAAAACTGAAAAGTCTGTCAGTTCTATTGCCAGTGTTTTTCCTTTTATGTGTGGTTTTACTTCAATGAACGCCACATCATGGAACACGACCTGATTTTTCTCTATTGCCTGTTTGTCAAATACATCACGAGGGATATATTTAAGTGCAAGATCTACGCCTTTTGATTTAGCCTCCTCCTGAATATGAGGGAAGAGTCCCATTTCGAATTCAAACGCCAACACGTCCAGTTTTGTCAGCTTTTTATCAATTGCCTCTGCCAATAATTCGTGTACAAAATCTCTTCCAACAGGAAGGTTTATAGGACCAACCGCCACAAGCCGATTATTTTTTTTACCAATGAAGTGCTCAAATCCGGATGCGGTTTCTCCTTTGTATGCTTTAAGAATAAGAGAAATAAAGTCTTTTTCTTTTTGCACAAGCTGTTGCTGTTGCTGATCATCTTGTAGGTTGGGATTTACGCCTACATATAATTGGCGTTCGTATTTCCCAAGATTCAAAATCTCAAATGCGCGGTAGTCTTTTCCTTCCTTTTTTATTTCTCTCTGAACAGAAATCATTCTTTTTCGAGTAGTGTGAATGGAGAACTTTCCAAGATCAGATCCTATCCATTTTCTATTCATTTTTTCCGATATCGCCAGTGTAGTTCCGGATCCAACAAAGAAATCAGCAACTATGTCATTTTCATTACTTGCGAGACTAATAATTCTTGCTAAAAGTGCCTCTGGTTTTTGAGTTGGATAATCCATTATTTCCGAGTTATTTCCTTTTAACGTAGATATATCTGTCCATAAATTATTGATTTGTTGTCCTAAATATTCGTCAAGATAAATTTTCTTGTAAATTTGCTTTTCTTTTGAGTCTGGAAAGTACAATCTTCCTTCTTCATCCATTTTCCTCATTGTTTCAATGGGAACAGACCAACCATTAGGAGGAGTCTTATATCCTTTATAGTCATATCTGAGATTGGGTCTGGGTGAGGGGCTTCTCATCACATTTATCATAAATTTGCGCCCATCTGGATCTGCGTGTCTGAATTGAGTCTTTACATACTCCTCAGGTGCATCCGAATAGACTGCTTTTATCGTAAAATCATCGGATTTTGAGAACCAAAATATTGTATCTGTTGCAACAGATAATCTACTCATGACCCCCAAAGCAGAACCACCTTTTCTTCTCCAAATAATTTCATTTAGGAAATTATTCTCCCCAAACACCTCGTTCAGTAGCAATCGAATATAAGGACTTACCCTGTAGTCACAATGAACAAAGATGCTTCCATCGGGAGATAGTAGATCGTGCATTAGCTGTATTCGTTCATAGATCATTGCGATAAAACTATCTGCGCCTTTACCCCAAGTATCTCTGTATGCGAGCTCCTCTAAAACTGACGGCTCCTTTGTGAACTGTTCGTCACCTATTTCAATGTCCATTGAAAAGTCAGCTCCAACGTCGAATGGAGGATCTATGTAGATAAGTTTAATTCCACCGTTTGCTTCAATCTCTTCTCTAAGCGGACCATTCTTAAGACTTGAGAGTATTAGCTTGTTATCACCCCAGATGAGTTTATTTGTCCATCCTTTGATTTGCCTACCGCGTTGATCAAAATCAAAAAGTGCTAATTGAGCTTTTGTGTCTGCTGTATTTTCCGCCCTTGGCTCATCGACCTGTTCAATTGTTTGAAAAGGTAGCACCGTGTTTGTTATTTCGTTAGTTTTGCCATTCCAGACTAGTTCTACTTCGCGTTTGTCCTCAAATAATTTAAATCGGTATTCATCAGGAAGTGGCTTTCCTGCTTCAAGGAGTTTAATAATATCTCTGATTTCGTTTGGATTAAGTGCCATATTTAATTTTTTTGTTTCTCGATAAGTTTCAAGATTTCTGCCTCGTCATACATCCTGTGCCCGCGTTTACCAATCCGTACAGCTTTGAACGTTCCGTCACGGTCCCATCGGCGTAGAGTCTCAAGATTTACCCCGAGCATCTCGGCCGCCTCGCGAATTTTTAACAGTTTCTTTTTATTTGGCATAGAACTTGATAAACTACACAATATTATACATAATTAATGTCGGTTTTAACATAGATTTATGCTAACGAGGGTTACCAATAAAAAGCTTGTCATTCTGCTCTCTGCCATCGTTATTCTTCTTGCTGGGTATTTGATATTCAAAAACTCCTTTATAAAAACCGATCAAGTCCTCACAAGTACTTCAAGTGAGATTCAGCTGAAGGCGGAAGAGGTAGTCGTAAATGGTGTAAGCAATGAAGAAAAAGAGCTTATCGTTTCTTTTATTGATACTTTTGAACGAGCGATTGCGCAAAAAGAGACAGAAAAAGTTCTCAGCTTCTTTTCAGAGCCGGAAACAGATGAGGAACGGGAAGGTTTGGACTTCATACTCGGTAGCGACTATGCGCGCGACAGAGCGAAACCGCTTGCGCGACTTTTTACTACTGCTGGCTATAACTTTGACCTTTCAGCACATTATGTTCGCAAGGTGAGCGCACAGGATGCGAACAGGCAGGTCGTTATTGATGAATTGCGCGTAATACCCTCCGGAGGCGAGTTCGTCGGATACAGCGCGAAGGTGTCGCGACTGGTTGTTGAACTCCGCAAAACATCGCACGGATACGAAATCGTGCGCTACTATCATGAGGATATCGATCAGGATGTAATTAAGAAATACGAAGGCTTCATTGCCAAGTAATTTGATAAAATAGAAACCTCCTGCCCGAAATGTAGATGAATATGGGAGATAAAAAGCAGGATCAGAGATTCAATACAATCTCTGGACAACCACAACAATTTGAAGGGCAGAATATTATTCGAGGTGATATTGTAGATCGATCAAATACTTTAGAGTTTTACAAAGGTAGCGGAGATGTTATTTATTTGGATAAATCAGGTAAACCCCGCAAGGGTCACTTTAATCCCCGCGATAACGGCTACTTACTACTAGCATTTCTAACACAATATCCCGGACGAGTATTTACTGCCGATGAAACGGTTAAGGTATTAAAAAAAGAACGAAGTGATGGTGACTCAGGTGCTGATCGCAGAGTAAGAGATACTATTCAGACAATAAGAAAAGAGCTGGGTTTGGTAAAGGATAAGGTTAATGATTTTTTTATTGTCGAGAAAGGGTTTAGCATAGGTTGCAAAGTTGAACTAAAACCCTAACCTCAACTAACCTCAAATTTTTTCACACTTCGAGGCTAAAGCAATTTCTCTTTTGTATTTTTAACCTCATGAAGGTACTTCAAAATATACGTATATGGAAAAAACGTATATCGATGAGTATGCAACTAAAGATCTCGGTGAAGCAGCTGCGTTAATTTGTTCTTCTGCAAAACTCCTAAGACTTCAAAAAGAAAATAAATTCTTCTGGTTTATTTTTGATGACAAAACCATCTGCGAACAACTCGCTAGTGAGTATTGGATTGGCAGCTTGAAGCTCCCAGCATTACCGTATTCAGAAGCTTTGCGTTCGTTAAAAGACAGGCTTTTTGCACAAAGATGAAAACCATAAATCAACAACAAATCGACACGATCGCAGAACAATGGGTAAACCTTGTTCTTGCCCATGTGCGAGCAAAGAAGCTTGGCAAACGAAAGTTGTCCAAGAAAGCAGCAAGAAAAAGATGATATGGAAAATGAAAAAAGAATAATCAACTTTACAAAGTTAAGTGAAGTCATGAGAAGCCCGAGGCTGAAACCGGTTCAAAAGGCATTACTGGTCAATCTTATTCTCTATGCTGGAACGTCAGGAGATGCTTTTCCAAGTCAAGACACGTTAGCAAAAGATTTCGCTTGTACAAGCAGGTATATCAGGATGTGTTTAGATATGCTGGTCGCTGCAAAACTTATAAGCAAGAAAAGACGCGGATTTTCTAAATCAAATCTCTATCTCTTCAATAAGGAACTCTACTTCTTCAATGAAGTAAATAAAAGTAGTAGTAGTTCCTATCAACGAGGAAACAATATTCCCAACTATTCCAGCACTCTATTTCCACCTAATGTAACTCAGTTAAATAACTCATCTAATGATTTCTCTGAAGCTGAAAGAGAACGAGCAAGAAAAAAGATACAAGAAATAAGAGAAACGCTCATACCAAGATTGAGAGGAGGTGTAATAGAAAATAAATCAAACAAATAACGAAAGAGAAGTAGTAGTCAAATTAAAAGATTGGCAAATTCCCCACCTGCTTGGCGCGATACGGCTTGGATTAACTCTTGAGGACTGGTGTGCTGAATCTATGTTTATCGAAATGGGAATAGCAGATTCAATGAGCCCACATTGGCAATCGGTTGTTGTTGGAGCGAAGTTGGAGATCATAAAGCAAACTGGAATACAAAATGAAAGCTTCGCATATGCACAAGACAAAACTTTAGGAACATTATGGGAGGTGCTTTTTAAGGAGTTCAAGAAGTGGGAAAAGAAGCGCCTTGATTGGGAAGCGAGAGAGGACGAAAAAAATGCGCGCAGGTAAAGGTACTTGCGCGCGATTCTCGCGCAGAGATTATCCGTACACTATAAAAAAGAGCGCATTTAGCCTGCGACGGAGGTTTCCGTACACTATAAAAAAAGACTTGACTATATGACAAAACAGAGCGTTACTATGACTGAAGCTAAATCAATGAAAACCTGCTACATTTACCTGCGCGTGTCCACCGACGAACAAGCGACAGAAGGATTCTCGTTGGAGAATCAAAAGCGCGCATGTTCTGATTACGCCACGAGCCATGATTATCACGTAAAGCGCACGTTCCTCGATGATGGCAAAAGCGGTCGCACTACCCAGCGCAAAGCATTTCAAGAACTCCTTTCTGAGATAGAAGAATTTAAGGTTGATGCGCTCATAATCTACAAAATAGACCGATTTGCGCGCAATGTCTCCGACTTTCGCGACACCCGGAAGGAAATAGAGGCTAAAGGCTTGCAAATGATCTCAGTTCTTGAGGGTAATATTACTCAGGGATCAAGCCTTATCGCCAACATTCTCGCAAGTGTCGCTGAGTGGGAGTCTGACGTGAACGGTCAACGTACACGCGACGCACTAACCCAAAAGTTTCGCGAGGGTTGGCAACCAACTCCGCCACCGATCGGATACAGAAGCGTTGGAGGCGATCGTGAGCGCAAAACCTGCGAACCTGACCCATATACTGCTCCAATCATTAAAGAAATGTACGAACTTTACGCGACGGGCAACTATTCCATCATAGAAATCCAAGATTGGCTTTCTGAACGCAACATTGTTTCGCGCTCCGGCACAGGACTTGGGCATAGCGTTATCCATACAATCCTCAATAATCCCTTTTATTACGGCTGGATTCGCTGGCATGGAGAAGGAAAGATGGGAAACCACATTCCTATCATTTCCAAAGATTTGTACGATACTTGCCAGTATGTCCTCGCAAAACATCGTAACTTTTTGATGCGGCGACGAGTACACAGCTGGCTATTGGGCGGTTTTCTCTACTGCGCCGAATGTGGGCAACGATATGTTGCTGAATGGCACAAAAATGAGCATAAACTTCGCGCGCGAGGCGGAAAAATAGCCTATTACCATTGCCCCAAGCGCGACAGGAACGGTTGTACCGCGCCATTTGTCGAAATGAGCGACATAGAAGGCTTAGTTGAGGAAGAATTCAAGAACATGCAGTTTTCTCCGGAGTTTATCGAAGCTGTAGTGCGAAAGACTCGCGAAAAACTCGACGATAGCCGCGCAAGTGCCACAAGTATCAAACAAGGCATCATTAATCAGAAAATAGCATTGGAAGGCAAGCGCAACAAACTGGAGGACGCGCTGATAGACGGAACAATCGACCGAATAGCGTTCAAGCGCAAACATACGGAACTGGAGAATCAAATCAGGCATTCAGAACAACAATTACAGGATGTCGATGACCGCTGCCGGATAGACGTTGATTTGATTGACGAGACACTCGCCTTTACGCGCGACATTTACGCAACTTATAAGGATGCACCGCCCTTTATGAAGCGACACTACTTGAGATTCTTTTACGAGAAGGTGATGGTTAAAAAGAAGGAGATTTTGGAGACTGTCCCAACTCCGATTTTCGCGACGTTACGCGATAATCAGCAGGTTATACTAAAAACCTCTATGCTCCGTGACTAGGACTCGAAC
>CAZMGC010000012.1:0-25071 GCA_964565795.1 uncultured Gammaproteobacteria bacterium | reverse complement strand
CATTTATATCAAGTGCAGATGCACATTCTGTAATAACTAAGGAATCAAAAAATGCTCCATTTTTAAGTCTAATCGAAAAAGCCTGAGCGTAGTTGTGATACCAAGTAGAGTAGGCATATTCTAAGTCGATTGCACCGGCAGAAGTTGTTACCCATTCAGCACGTGTCGCAATTGTCGCATGTACATTATTTGATGCCCTAGCTGCAGTGGTACATCCTCTTAAAAATACGTTTGGGATTCTAGTTCTTAGTCCTGAAGCAGGGATATTTCCAATAGTTTGTTTAATCGTTACATTTCCTGAGTCTGCTGAAGCATTGTTATTAGTTACCACATGAAAAGTATTTGCATCAGGAACTGCGACGATTGTGTAGACGCCATCTACACCTGATCCTGAAGTAAAATCCAGATACACTCGATTACCTAAGGCAAGCCCATGAGCAGTAAAAGTTATTGCATATCTCGAATATACTGATACGTTTGCGTTTGTTTGAGCCGTAGTTAAGGGAGCTTCAATTAAATATGCGTTCGCACTTGTTATAGCATAAATTGTATAATCACCATTTACTCCGGATCCTGTTGTAAAATCACAGTAGACGCTGTCTCCAACCCCTAATGTGTGCGCAGTAAATGTTATAGTGTATCCAGGTCGTGCAGTGACATTTCCGCCCGTGCCGTTTCCAGCTAAGGGAACTGTGTAAGTGTAGGCATCGATTACTGTAACAGTATATATTCCGTCATTTGCCGTGGCATCTCCTGATGTAAAATCAAGTCCTACTTGTTGGCCTGTTGTGAGTAGGTGTCCGGTCGTATATGTAACAGTTACAGTATCATTTGCCCAAGTGTAAGTTGAGGTTTGATTTATTGACACATAAGTACTTGCTTGTGCTGCTACATTTGCATATGTTGCAGATAGATCTGAAGCCTCACCAATTTGAATTTGACCTGATCCGATGCTTTTTACAAAGTTTTGCCGAGCATCTGTTTCGGTATATGCTCCTCCAATATTTTGCCTCGCCCATCCGTTGCTTGAGCCATTCAGAGAAGGCCAATATTCAAAGGATGTTATAGTGCAGTTACCGCCTGTTCCGGATCCGGTTAGAGCAAATGCGAATTCATTTACTGAAGATACAGTTGTTATTTCATATGCGCCGTTTGGTGTGCCTCCGCCTGAAGTGAATTCGATTTCAATTGTTTCACCAACTTTGTATCCGTGTGATGAGAGGGTTACTGTAACTATATTTGCTGACCAAGTATATGTGCCTGATCCGGGTGTGTCTTTTTCAATCCAAATTCCTGGACAATAAGTATTTGCACCGCCTCCATTAGTGGGTATTTGAATAACTTGTCCAATATTTCCATCAGTATCATCAAGATAAAACCAATTACCTCGAATGGTGTGGCTACCTAATCGGGGCAGAGTAATAGTTGAGGCGTCGTCAGCAACAATTTCTATCCAGCCTGTAACATCCGGACCAGTAGCGTTTGCACCTATTCCGGTAAGCGCACCAGTTGTAAATGCGCCATCAACCTCTCTAAATTTTATATAACCGCTTGCAGGCATCGCATTTCCTACTGTGGTGGGTGCTGATGTGTAATTTGCATAAACCCCTAATAGGTAGCTGGAGTTTACTCCTCCTTGTGTAATGTCTGTGCCTATTGCAGGAACGTTTCCAGATCCTGTGTCAAATGGGAGCCATCTAACGTTTCTTCCATCATAAATAATTTCACCTTCATTGCAAGTCTGAGATCCTAAACTTCCAGTCATTGAAGCTGGAGCATTAGCATGCCACCTAGTATCTGTTCTAATAGTAAATACTGCACCTGAGTTAATGGTCCATGTTTCACCAGCAGTTCTAGCTACACCGCCATCTAGATAAGTATCTGTAGTGATCGTAGCCATTTAAACTATATCCTCACGAAGCAATTTATAGTTTTTGAGATAAAAAATTCGAGGGATTTTAATATCCTGGCGAGAAGACATGATACATCTAATTTATATCTTTTTAACATGAAATTTCAACGCTATCAATTTGACTCAAACCAATACCGGAAAATATATTAAGATCTTTTGAATTTTGAGTATTTAAGATATACACTATTATTAATGCCTAAGAAGTCTGTATTTATTCTTCTGACTTTTGCGTTTTTATTTAGTTTTAAAACTAATGCTTATGCTGATTTTTCCTGTAGCGCATCAGTTACGCCTTCATCTACTACCATAGATGCATATACAGAATTTAATTTTCAAATAAGTAATACCGGTTCAACGAAAATAGACTGGGTAGGAGTTAGGCCGGAGAATAATTTTCAATTAGTAGGTTTTTCAAGTGATTGGACGGGTGAAGTTAATAATGGGGAAGTGTATTTTCGAAATGGTTCTATTTCAAGCTCAGAATCTAAGACTTTTGGAGTTAATGCATCAGCGGGTTCGGAAATTACAACAGCAACTTGGGTGGTAGAGGCTGCAGAAGATTATGGTGGGGAAATGATAAGTTGTGGAACAGCTGAGGTTATAATTTCTGAATATCAAGAATCTGCGCCCACTCCTACATCAGCACCTGGGGTAACGACTGCATCGATTCCCACCCAAGCGCCAGGAGTTAGTGTTACTTCTGCGCCTTCATCGAGAAATAGCAGTAGCTCGGATCCAGTTCCTGTTCCAACTCCTAAGCCTTTGGATAAGACTGCTCCAAAATTAAGCATTAGCTTTGATTCCGCTAAAGCTTATACAAAGTCACCGCTTATTACAGGTAAAGCTAGCGATACAGGTATCATTAATGCGGGCATATCTGCGATTGAATATTCTGTTGATGATGGGAAGAACTGGATTCCGGTCGATAATATAAAGTCCATTGGTAAAAATGGTGCTTTAAATAAGACATTTGAATTCACTCCGTATATAGTTGAAGATGGAAATTATTTAATAAAAGCCCGTGCAATAGATAGATCTGGCAATATTGGTTTTACAGAGGCTTATAAATTAGTTTTCGATAAACTTCCTCCTCGTATAGGTGGTTATATTTTTTCCGTAGGTCCTCAGGAGTTAATGCCTAATTCTGATGAATTTTACTTGCTTAAGGATATGAATCATAAAATTACTCTTTCTGCGATTGGTGGACCTATATCGATAAATTTAGACGCTTACAATAAATCTAGTAATAATCCAAAAAATAAAACTAGTAAATTCGGATTGAACAAAAATCAGGACAACGGACTCTGGTCGGGAAATTTATCATTTGATGAAGAAGGGAGGTATGATTTAACTGCTATTTCAATTGATGGAGCTGATAATCAGGTAAAAAAACGATTAAGTAGAGCTGTGGTTTTGTCGCCGGGAAAAGTTATTAGCGGAGAAGAAGCCGTTAAGGATGCCGAGATTTCTGTCTTTTACTTTAATGAGCATGAGAGTGGATTTGTGCTTTGGGGAGCTGAAGCATTTGGTCAAATGAATCCACAATTAACTAATGCAAATGGAGAATATAAAATATTTCTTCCCCCGGGCAAATTTTATCTACAAATAAAAGCAAAAGGGAAAAAGTTGTTTAAAAGTAACATTTTTACTATAGAGAAAAGTGCGCCTATAAATGAAAATTTTGAGCTTGAAAATCAGGAAGATATTAGAATATGGAAATTTATAATTCCTTTTCCAGACTTTAAAGTCACAAGTGGTAACGTTAATCCACCAAAATCAGACAATTTTAATGACACTACATCAGATTTAGATTTAGTATTTCCAGATGTTACAGTGAAAGATGGATCTCGGGATATATCAACGGGATCATTTATTGGCAGGCCTTATTTAGTAACAATTTTAAATACTTGGTTGCCAACATCTTCTGAGCAAATTAAATATTTAGAAAAAATTAGTAAATCTGAAAACTTTAAAGCTGTAGTGATTGTTCCGCAAGAGTCGCCATCTAAAGTAGAAACATTCAAAAAAATAGGAGAGTATGCCTTGCCAATTTATTCAGATTATGAAGGAAAGTTAATTGACGAATTGAATTTACAAAATCTACCAGCTCATATATTCTTAGATAGAACTGGAAAAATAAAAATTATTAAAACAGGAGTATTAACTGATAACGAAATCATAAAAGAGTTTAAATAGGGAATTAAAGTATGTGGTTAGAATTTTTTCTGGAAAATTTAAATTTTGCACTAGGAATGGTTTCCTCCCTAGTTTTCTTTTCAGTGGCTTGGCTATATTTTGATGCTTGGATTGAAAGAAAGGGAATTAAGGAAATATTTTTGTGGTCAGGTTTTTTATTTCTTTCTGCTTCGTTTGTGGTAAGTGCAGTAAAGATTGACTCATCGATATTGCCTGTATCTGTTCTTGGGCAAAATTTAGGAAATGTGCTTTTTCTTATCTTTAGAATTTTAGGATATAGCTTTTTAATTATTAATCTTTTAATAACTCCACTTATTCCAAAGCCAAAAATTAAAAACACTGAAAACTTATCAGTATCATTTATAGGTATTCCCGTAACGGGTTTAACAGGGTTTTTGTTACCAGTTCTGTCTGTGCTGGTTGGATTTTTATACCTTCGAAGAGCGACTATTGGATTAGAAAATCATCTTAAATCTGTTTCTTTGGTATTTTTTGTTTTATCAATTAGTGAGATTCTTTCTTTAGGTTTCTTACTTCAAAATACTGATAACATAATGCTTTATGATCTTGTGGCTCCGTTTGGAATAATTTGGATTCTTCATAAAATACTTATTTTAATTGCAACTTTAATCCTGGGGAAATGGGCTTTCGGATATTTGCTAAAACGACTTTTGTCTCAGCTTTTTATTATAATAAATACAGGAGTTTTAGTTGTATTTTTAATTACAACCATCACATTTACTGCGCTTTTGGTTAGGCAAATTCAAGGAGACACCTTGCTGCAGTTAACTTCTGATGTTAAGGTTTTAGGTTTTGCGATTGATAGCAGGAAAAGTGAAATTTTATCAGATGCGCAGGTTTTATCTGTAGATCCTAGTATTGCAGAAGCAGTAAAAGAAAAATCCTACTCAAATTTGGCTGATATAAGTGAATCATTTCTGGTTACGAAAAAAGCTAGTTCATTAATTATAGTTGACAAAAATGGTCAAGTTTATTCGCGTGGTGAAGATAAAGACAGGATAAAAGATTCAATTTCCGAAGAAGTAGTAGTAAAAGAAGCATTGAAAGGTAAAAGTGTAACTTCAAGTGTCGTAAGCGAATCAGTATTAGCTCCAAATATTAGCTTAAAAGGAGCTTCACCTATAAGAAGTGATGGGGAAATAATCGGAGCAGTAATTGTTGGAGTTTCAATTGATAATTCGTTCCTTGATGGTATTAAAAAGACGACTGGACTTGATGCATCTATTTATGGTGACAATAAAGTTTCTGCGACTACTTTATTAGGCCCAGATGGTAAAACTCGCTTATTAGGTATTGAAGAAAACAGCAAGGATATTAGATCAGCAGTAATTGAAAGAGGGGAAAGTATCTCCGGAAGTATTTCAGTGCTTAATACGCCATATTATGCAGCTTATCATCCATTAAAGGATCTAAACAATAATTCAATAGGGATGATATTTGTAGGTAAGCCGCAAATCGATGCATTAAAGACAATTGCACGTTCAATAGAGTTGACGTTTTTAATTACAGCGCTACTATTAGCTTTATCAATTCTGCCTACTTATTTAATTTCAAGATATATTTCTAATCAATTTAAATAAAAATGTTTGATTTAAACCTTCAGAAAAAAACTATATTAATTTCAGCAGTAATGATTTTTATCTTTACTTCAACTGCAATTTTTGTGTTAAGAAATTTTATTCTCTCAAGTTTTTATGATTTAGAAAATAGAGAATCGGTAAAAAGTGTTGAGAGATCAAAAGTAGTTTTCGACCAACAGCTTGTAAATCTAGATATAAAACTTACTGACTGGGCTATTTGGGATGATACATATAAATTTATAAATGATAAAAATCCAGAATATGTAAAGAGTAATTTGAACGATGAATCCCTTCATAATTTGGGCGTAGACGGAATGCTTTTTGTTGATTTAACTGGAAAAATAATTTATGAGAAGCAGATTGATTCTGATTCTGGAGAAGAATTATTTGTCTTAGAAAGCTTAAAAGATTCATTGTTAAATTCCGAAGGGATTGTCTCTCATAGCTACAAAGATGATAAGGTTTCTGGGGTAATTAAAGATTCTTCGGGTATGTTTTTACTGGCTTCAAGACCAATCCTTCGAAGTGATGGTAGTGGTCCAAAAGCAGGCACATTAATATTTGTTAAAAAATATGATGATGTTTTGGCAAATTATTTTAAGAAAGTAAACAACAATAATGGAATAAAAATTCTAGATTACGACGCAGTAAATGCTACTGAGGCTCCAGGCTTAATAAAGGAAAAATTATTAGACGAGAATTATTATTCATCTCCATTATCAGATGATTATGTTGCGGGTTATACAGTAATTTATGATTTAAACAATAATCCTTCTTATATTCTTCAAATTACTCGTCCAAGGGAAATATACAAACAGGGAATTAATTCCATAAACAACTTTTTCTATTACTTAATCTTTGTTTTTGTTGCTGGCGTAACAGCCGTTTTATTTGTAATAAATAAGCTAGTTTTGTCAAAAATTATTAATCTGAATAAAAGTATAAATAGAGTTAGGGATACAGAGTACCCAGACGACAGGGTAGAGGTAAACGGGAATGATGAGTTTGCAGATTTAGCTAAAAATATAAATAAAATGCTTGATGAGATTTCTAAATCTCAAGAAGATCTATTTAAATTTAAGCTAGCAATTGAGAATTCATCAGAGCATGTAGTTATTACAGACCCTGAAGGAAAAATTCTTTACGCTAATCATGGCGCAGAAATCTTAACGGGTTTTTCCCGTGAAGAAATGATCGGTAATAATCCTAAGTTGTGGGGTAGGCAAATGCCTAAAGAATTTTATGTAAAAATGTGGGATACCATAAAGAATAAGAAATTACCATTCTCAGGTGAGCTAATAAATAAAAAGAAAAATGGACAGACATATAATGTTTATTCGAATATAACACCAATTTTAGATGAAAATAAAAATGTCAAATTCTATGTAGCAATAGAAAGGGATATTACTCATGAGAAAAGAGAAAAAGAAATTGTTGAAAAACAAGTCATTGAAAGAACCAAGGAGCTTAGATATGAAAAAATAAAGCTTGCATCTTCTATTTCGTCATTATCAATGGGAATAGTAATGACAGATATGGAGAATAACATTGTGTTAATTAATCAATCTTCGCGAGATCTCTTGGGAATTAAGTCAGCCTCTCCTCTCAGTATTCCAATTGTTAAGACTATTAACGAGATAGACTCATTCCTTAATGGATCGATTGATTTAACAAAATTTGTGAATCAGGTAAAGCAGGAAGGCAAACCTGTACATCTTAAAGACATAGAATTTAATAACCGTTTTCTAAAAATTTATATTTCTCCAATAAGAGAACTCGCCTTAATTATTGGAACAATTATTTTAATTGACGATATAAGTGAAGCAAAAATTATTGAAAAATCGAAAGATGAATTTTTCTCAATCGCGTCACATGAGCTCAGAACCCCGTTAACGGTAATAAGGGGGAATAGCGCTCTAATAAAAGAACATTATTCTGAAAAAATAAAATCTGATCATGATTTAGAAGAAATGATTAACGATATTCATGATTCAAGTGTTAGGTTGATACAAATTGTAAATGATTTCTTAAATGTTTCTAGGCTAGAGCAAGGGAGGATGGAGTTTAAAAAAGAGAGATTAGATTTAAGTCTAATTATTCAGGAGGTTATAAAAGAGGTTGGAGCCTTAGCCATACAGAGTAGTCTTTATTTAAAATTTGAACCTAAGGTTAATTTGCCTAATGCGCTTGGTGATAGAGCCAAAGCCAAAGAAATAATAATAAATTTAATAAGTAATGCGATTAAGTACACAGATAAAGGAGGAGTTAATGTTGATCTTTTACAAAATGGAAATATGCTAGAAATTAGAGTAGCCGATACGGGAAGGGGAATTTCATTACCTAACCAAAAACTATTGTTTAGGAAGTTTCAGCAAGCAGGGGATAACGCTTTAACTCACGATACTAGTAAGAGTACAGGGCTTGGGCTTTATATTTCTAAGTTAATGACTGAGGGGATGGGGGGTAAAATAGAACTTATAAACTCACAGGAAGGGAAAGGAAGTGTCTTTTCATTAAGTCTCCCTTTAGCTTGAGTAATGGATATGTTGTCTTATAGTAAATTGTTACTTGCAAACTTAATTAAATAAGTTTTATATACTTTATATGACTAAACTTTTGATTATCGAAGATGATTCCTTGATGTTAAGGATGTATCAAAAGATATTTACTTTTGAAAAATATGAAGTTGACACTGCTAAAGATGGGGTAGAGGGTTTAGATAAAGCAAGAGAAGTAAAACCTACCTTAATCCTACTTGATGTTATGATGCCTAAAATGAACGGATTAGAGGTTTTGGAAAAGTTAAAGAATGACGAAGAGTTAAAGAAAATTCCCGTAATAATGTTAACTAATTTGGCTGGTCAACAAGATGCTGAAAGGGCTCTTTCTAAAGGAGCAATAAAATATATTATTAAAAGTGAGCATGAGCCCAAAGAAGTCGCTGCAATGGTTAAGGAGATTATAGCTGGATATACACGAAATGACGTTCCTAAGTCCTAGCTTAAGTGAATGAAAAAATCTGCTCCAAAGAAAAAATTCCACACGAAACCTGAGCTAAAAGGAAAAGAAATAAGTGAATCTGTCAAAGCTGAGGCTTCATCAGCTCCTTCTTTAGTTGATAAAAAAGAAGAATCATTATTAGACAAGCAAAACAAGAAATTGTTTATTTTCGGATTATTTAGTGCAGTTTTAATTATTTGTTTAAATTTTCTTGTTATGCTTTTTATCTTTAATCAAAATAAAAATGAGAATACTGCGAGTAAAAATTTCGCAGAACAAATGGATAGTGAGCCATCAATTGTCCCAAGTAAAACTCCGGAAAAGGAAACAATTGATCGGTCTAAGTGGAGTCTTGAAATTTTAAATGGAACCTCAAAGCCTGGATTAGCCAGGGAAGTTGCAGATAGGCTTGAGAAAAAAGGTTATAAAGTGAGCAAAGCTGGAAATGCAAATAGTAACAGTTATTCAGAAACACAAATTTTTATTTCTGATGAAAAAGAAGATTTAGAAATCCAACTTTTTATGGAAGATGTTGGAGTGGAATTTGATGTAAGTGAGCAATCTGGGGAAATTGATGGATTAAGTAATTCTGCAAGAATTATAATTGGAGCCAATTATAATTAATTCGAAAATATATTTCTTTTTCTTAAATTTCTAGCTCTTTTCTTGGTTAAAATTATCAGTTGGTCTTCTTTAAGACTTGGGTCAATTTTATATGCAATATTTAATTGTTTAGCTGCCAAAGAAGGTTTTTTAAGTTCACGGTAAATTACTGCAAGTGTATAATGGAGATGGGATAGGTTAGGGTTTATCTTTATAGCCTTTTTTAAAATTTCAGCAGATTTTTTTAAATTACCTTGCTCTTTATATATGATTGCAAGATTCGTGAGGACACGTGGATCATTTGGATTTATTTCCAATACAGTCTTGAGATAAATCTCAGCTTTTTCAAAATTTTTATTTCTTATAGCAAGGGAAGCAATTTCCTGTCTAATCTCAAAATTCATGGGATTAATAAGTAATACTTTTTCATAAGCTTTTATAGCAGTTGAAATTTTTCCAAGTGTCGAAGAAGTTTGAGCGAGTCCAATATATGCATCGGTATGTGTTGGGTAGAGAAGTGTTACCTTTTTAAAAAAGTCAAATGCTTCTTCGTGTCTTTCAAGATTTCGTAAAAGTTGAGCAAGATCATATGCAGCATCTGAATATGTTGGATCGATCTTTAATGCTTTTTTAAATGAAGCTATTGCCTCTTCCCATCTTTCTAATCTAGAAAATGAAGTACCTAACCCTGCATAAATACGTGGATTTCTTGGAGTAAGTCTTGCTGCATCTAGATATATTTTAATTGATTTTTCTGGAAAACCGTTTGCATTTAACTTACTGGCTTTAGTTAGAAGCTTATTTGCCTCTTCATACTTATTAGACATTTTTTAAAAATTTATTGTTTTTCCAGAATTAAAGAGTTTATTTGTGGGAGTGTTAATTTATATTCATCTAAGTTCGCTACATAATTCTTATATTCATTCATGCTTGGAAAATTTGCAAGAATATCTTGTTTATTGCAAAAACCAGCTTTGTCTTCAGAATATTGCGGATAGGATGAGAATGGGAAGCTTGATAAAAACCTAATTAGCCCTTTTAGTAGAGGATCCAGATGAATATGTCGTGAAACTGCAGAAAGTGATTCAGGTGGTATTTCTCGTGCCTTAAATACGCCTTGGAAAAGCATGCCCTTCCTTTTTTGTCTCGCATTAAAATATTTGGTATAGCTATTTGAAACCTTACTCATGAATGTATTTACACCATTTTCTTCTACCTGTTTAAGGAGAAGATGAAAATGGTTTGGCATCAAACAATAAGCAAGAATTTCAATCATAGGAATTAATGGTTTAGTTGAATTTCTGGCTATTGGTCTATTTCTAAATGCGAATCTGGAAGGAGGATTTTTTACGCTGTAAAACTCTAGAAGAGAAAGAAATCGGTCAATATCTTTTTTATCATTAAAAATAATTTTATTATCTATGCCAAAGTTAACAACATGATAATAATTGTTAGTTTTGAATATTGGATTTTGGCTTGCCATTATTAAAACCTAGCACGAGTATTGGGAGGTGTCAATATGTTGGTATGTATGATTAAGCTTAATTTAATAATTTGCTTATTTGTGCTTTATTTGATTGAATAGGTTTATGGCACAGAAAACCGAAGCTCAATTAAAAATAAATGCTCCAATTAATGAAGTCTACTCTTTCATTTCTAATATGGAGAATATGGTTTATTTTTGGGATCGAATAAAAAGTGTTGAAAAAGATCCAAATAATCTAGATGCAGTAGGGCCAGGTTCAAAATATTATATTGTTTTTAAAACTGTTTTGGGAGGAAAGAAGAGGATTGAATTAGAGTTAGTAGATTCCGTAGCGCATGAGAAATTTGAATATCAGGATAATTCAAATTCTCTCCATGCGATCACGGGTTATAATTTTAGCGAACAGCAAAATGGAACATTAGTTACAATTTACAGAAGAACTGAGCTTGGACCAATTGCAAATATTCTTTCATTGAATGCTGTAGCATCAAGAGATACTAAGAAAGAGTTAGAGAAGGTGCTAGTTAATCTCAAAAGTTTTCTTGAGGATGTTGCTGCTGAGCCCACAGCTTAATTTAATTTACTTACTGTCCTTAGGTTTTACTATATAGTCTTCAGAATCTTCACCGTTCATTGCGACATTTGTTTTCTGAATTGCTCCAATAATTAAATAAATTAAAGCTGGGATTAAGAGCATTAATCCGCCAAGCGCAAATGAAATTGCCCATTCAGGGGGAATTGATCTTGTTCCCGTAGCAATATCTTGAAGAGCATAGAGTTGAAGAACACCTGATACGATAAAAATTGTAATTCCTTTAACTAATTTTGCCCAACCTGCAAATGAAAGAAGAAGAACTGGCGTTATGAGAATTGCAACTGATTTAATTATAATTGAGGCTGTTGTAAGCGGAAAAACTGCGAAAATTTCAGGATTTAAAAAATGATAAGGAGTAGGAAGAACTCCTGCTTGGAGTGGGCTTACTATGGAATCGATAACAAAAGCAAAAATGAAAAGTCCAACTGCTAAACCTAACCAGTATTCCTGTTTCATAAAACAATTATAACATCTAAATTTAGCCTGTAAAGCTGGTCTATTTAAGTATCCATTAAATCAATTTCACGTAAATGTAAATTATTGGAAAGACATCATTGACAATTTAACCAATTTGGTGTGTATAGTATAAGTGGTTAAATGTATAATCACCTTTTGTATTTATCTTTCTGGGCTACTAATACTTTAATTCTAATTATTGCAGCGACGATTGCTCCAGAGCATTTAACTTTGGGAAATGGAAGGTTTAATAACATTGAGTCGGGAATTTATGCTGGATTCTGGATAACTTTCATAATCTGGGCATTTTGGGATTTTTCAATGGGTAGGAGATATAACCTTGCTAGGAAATATCGTTCATTTATATTCTTTTTTATGGTAAATTTCTTTGCTTTCTGGGGTGTTTCTAATTTTGAAAATTGGGTTGGGTTTTCTCAGAAGGATTTAATGTGGGTAGTTATTATTTCTGTAATTGCCACTATGCTTCAGAGGTTTATTAAAAAATCGATGACAAAAAGAAGTATAAATTCAGCCTGGTTTTAGAAAATCACATCATAATAATCGTAAGTTAAACCAGCTCTTCCTGTCCAGTTTGTTGAGAAATCACTAGCGCCTTTAACATATCTGTAGTTTCCACTTGAGTCTTCTTTCATGATAAACCATGCGCCACCTTTTTCGGTGAATCCATAATAAGCCGGACTCGAATCATCAAGTTGACTTATTCTATAGCCATCAGTTGGATGTTTAATTGCGGGATCAATTTGTGCACCAGTTGAATCCTTTAATGCTACGGTTCCAGGTCCCGGAACGCTACCAAAGAATGCTGCGTGAGATTTTTTGGTAAATAAGGCGAGCATTAGAACCGACAATCCTGCAGATCCTATTAGCTTTAGAAACATTCTTCTGTCAAGCTCAAAGCTTTTGCCAAATTTTTCTGCCGGATAATCATCTTCAATCTTTTTTAGTTCTTCGGGTTCATCGTTTTTAGAAATTTCAGTTCCTGGAATAATTGAAAGCATTCCATGTTCGATTGGAAGTTTTTTACTTCTTTTTGGTTTTACTTGAAGCCAAAAATATAAAGTAATTGGAACAAATAGAAAAGCACTTGCAAATTGAGAAGGGGAGTTTGCGCTGGCAAATCCTGCTATGTTCATTACTGTCACTAAAATAAAGCTATAGTAAAGCGTAATTTTTTTCCCTCTTTTTATCTTCAACGAACTACCTAAAAAATATGCAATAACAGGCAAAGAAATAGCTGGTAGTAGCAGGTTGTTATTAGATATTCCAAAGAAAACAGAGCCTAGAAAAATGACAACAGTTAAAGCTATAGAATATGCGAAAAGCGTAAGTCTGACTATTTTTTGGACAGCTTTCATCTTATTAGTAATCAACTTCTTTTACGAATTGACTGTTTATGTAGCCTTCAACAGTATCTTTTTTGTCAGTGAAGAGGATTAGATACCAATCCTGCTCTTTATCTAAAAACGTATATTTTTCTCCGTATACGGCTTGACCTACAACATCTGACGATGAATTTTTTTCTTTATAAACATTTACCTTATTGTTTTCTTTACTTCTAATCGTAACTGCTTCTAAATTTGTGTCGCTAGCTCCCAAGAGTTTTTCTTTTTCAATTTTACTTATAATTTCATCTGCAGTTTCTTCATCTTTTGAAGCAGAATTATTTTTTATCTCTTCTAGCTCGTCAAGTATTTTATCGGTAGATTCTGTCTTGTCATTATTTAAATTTTCCATCTCTTGCTCTATTAGGCTTAATCTACTCGAAACGGAAGAGGGGATATCATTTGCAGGAGAAAGAAACTTAGTGTTTATAAAAGCGAAAGCAAACATGCTTAATGAGCTTATGAACAGTGTGAAGAGTATTGCAAGCGACACCTTAGTTAATTGTTCTTCACTTTTTGCTTCTTTGGGGTATTCAACTGCTTTTATTTTTGATCTTCCTAGAATTATAATCCAGAAATAAATTCCAACTGGAATAATTAACACTGAAAGCAGTAATCCATATGGTTTGGGGCCAAATAAAATTGACCAGAAAAACAATCCACATGAAATAATTAGAGTATAATAAGCTAATATAAGTTGAAATTTTCTCATCAAAATAAATCTTAATATATTTACTAGAATTGAGCAAATAGCCTAAAAATTGTTTAAGTATAGGATTTAAATTAGCTTGACAGAAAACTATCTAAAAAGCTATTCTAGACTGATGAAAAAGATCTTCAAGATTATTAAATCTCTCCCTAAACCTACAAGAAATAGACGTGTTTTTATAGCCTATTTGGTAGTTGTCGCGTTATTCGCGATCCCTGTTGCTGCATATACCATGAAACCGGAAAATTCTAAAGATGTTGCTCAGGCAGAGATTGACGATATAACGAAAAAAGTTGGTTTACTAATGGACATTCCCACAGAAAATCCTACAATCGCTTCAATTTCTGATGCATCCAAATTAAGAGAACAGCCTTTTTTTGCAAAAGCTCAGAATGGCGATAAGGTTCTCATCTTTAATGCTGCGCAAAAAGCAGTTCTTTATCGTCCTTCCACGAATAAAATTATTGAAGTGGCTCTCTATAAGCCCCCAGTTGTTAATCAGCCAGAGCAGGGGGTAGCAGGTGCAGCGATTAGCGCTATTCCGAGTCCAACTCCCACCACGAAGCCATTTTCACTTCAAGATTTAATTGGGGATAACAATCCAAGTGTTGCTCCAACTCAGGCTCCATTTCAGCCCAGTTTTACTCCTCAGGCAGTGACGGTCACGCCCACTCCCGCGCTATAGTAAATTGATAGTTTTAGATACTATTTATAGCGTTGACACTCATCCTAATTGAAGCTATTCTTGAGGTTGTAAAAGCTTAACCACCAGCCTTAGTTTTACTGTATAAAAGCTTTAACTGCCTAAATGAAAAAGAAATTATCAATTTTTAAGCATAAAATGCTTAAAATATTTAGACCATTTGAGAAGAATTTTATACGAAGTCTTAAAATCTTTTTTATTCCGATTTCCGCTATTCATAATTATTTAATTTCATGGCTTCCAGAAAATAAAAGACATAAAATTCAACACTTTGAGCATAAAGTTTATAAAAGCAGGGGAGCGAGACGCGCATTTGTAATTGGTGTAGTTATGGTTATTATTCCTCTAATTCTTTATCAGTTGCGCCCGCCGAGTTATTTACCCTATGCAGAAAAGATTGCTGATGGAGCATGGATTCTTAGGAATCGGGATCCTCAAAAACACGTTTTTGCCAGAACTCCGCAAAAAGGTCCCAACCTAATTGAATCAAGAATTAAGAATCAGGAATCAGGATATAGATGGAGTGTAAATCTTAAGTCGGGAACAAAGTTTGAATTTGGAGGAGTTACCAGCGAAGCACCTCAGGGTAAAGTCACTCCTGAAGTAAAAATAACTACTAAGGACGGATACTTCATTCGCTACTTACCAGCTAGCAGTCAGAAGTTAACATCTAGTAGTTTGGTTACTCCAAAAGTAAACGGAAACATCATAGAGTGGGAAATTTATCCCGGAATTAAAGCTCGCTATGAAATGATGACCGATAGAGTAAAGGCTGATTACATAATAAATGATAAATCAAATCTAAAATATAATGGATTGGATTTTGATTTTGTTTCTGGAAACGATAAAGACTTAAATCAGGATTTAACCGGAGAATTATTTCCTGATGGGGAAATAGTATGGAATGGGGAAATTGGCGGGCAGTTGGAAACTAAGTTTGCTATTCCAAAACCTGTAACTAAAGACTCTAAAGATAAAGACATAGAAAGTAAATATGTATTAACGCAAAACCAAACTGGAAGTTATTCTCTTTCAATAAATCTTTCAGAAGAAGAGCTTAAAGAAGCCTCGTATCCGCTGACCGTGGACCCTGTTGTAATTGATTCTGCAGCTTCAACTACCGGTACTGCATATGGTAATTCCAGAAAAATTATTAGAGATACATGGGGAAATTTAATAGCCATATTTGATGGCGGAACCGGAGACGATAATGTTTACTATAAAAATTTTAACTCTTCGACATGGATAGATGCTGCTATAAACTTAGATGGTGGAGCTGGAACTTCCAACGGAATTGCAGCTGACATTGATGGTTCAAACAATATACACGTAGCCTTGGTTAATAGTACTGATTCAGATCTTGAATATTCTAAGCTCACAGTTATCAGAGGCGGGAGTAATACAATTTCCAGTATTGCACAGGGAACTGTAGAGAATATTGACACTTCAGATGTTACCTCAAGGCCAGCATTAATTATTGCAAATAAAGGGGCAGGGCTCGGAAAAGAAAAAATTGTAATTTCTTATAGTGCAAATGGAACAAACCGAGGAGAAATAAGAACTTTAACCCGTGACATCGTTAATAGTGAAACATATTTTAATACAGTAGATAGTACATCAGGCTTGGTTGGTTATTGGAGATTAAATGAACCATCTGGCACAAATGCCAATGATGAATCCTCAACTAATAATGATGGAACATATACAAATACTCCTACATTGGGTGTTACAGGAGGACTCGCTAGTGATAGTGATGCAGCGGTTAGTTTTAATGCTTCCCAGAGTGAGTATGTGACTATTCCTGACAATGATGCATATTCTGTGACAACAACGGGGGAGTTAACCGTAGAGGCCTGGACTCTTGGAAATAGTCTTGAAGGTGGCTCAATTGTTGCAAAAAGTGCGTTATCAAATTATGAGTGGCAAATCTATCAGTGGCAATGGGCAGGTGGAGGAGGAAATGGAATTTTTTATCAGGGAGCTCATAATACTGCTGCTGGTGCAGGGGTTGCTGATGCAGGAAGTGAAATTCCTGCGGAGGAAACCTGGCATCATGTAGTAATGACTTTAAATGATAACACAGATACACTAGTTATGTTTGTAGATGGAATTGAGGTTGCTCGCGATACGACATGGATAGCTAATCCCACGAATGGAACTGCGCCATTAAATATAGGAAGAAGGGGGGATAATAGTGCTTACTTTAACAGTACGATAGATGAGGTAGCAATTTACAACAGGGTTTTAACAGATGATGAGATTGAGAATCACTGGGATTTAGGGAGCACATGGAAAAATGCTAGTGAAGAAAAATATTCTCAAGGTACAGCAAGCGATACTGAAAAAAATGGAGGCGTGGGTCTTCCCTCGTCGTCCACGAATAAAGGGACAGCTGATGCATCTTTAGTTGTTTCAGCAACTACTACTCATCATAATACTTTAAATCAGCTTCCTGGAAAACCCAGAAGAAGTCCAAGTAGTGTAATGAGAGATGCGAATGGCACTTTTTCAAGTCTCTCAAGCACTATAGACGGATCATTAATAACAAATAGTGATATTAGCGGATTTACTACAACTGATTACATTTATATCGGGGATAGTAAGCCTTTCTCTAAAGTGACTTTGGATTTTAATAATGTAAATAATGCTAATGCCTCAACTCTTTCTACGGCTCAGTATTGGGATGGAGCAAATTGGATAAGTCTTTCAAATTTTACTGATAATACTTATAACGGAACTTATGCCTTTTTTAATGATGGTTCTCTTCTTTTTGATCAGCCAGGCAATTGGGCAACTACAACAGTAAATCAGACTAGCGGATTATACTGGATTAGGATAAGACCAAGCGCAGCTCTTCCTACTCCAGTTAACATAAGAGAAGTATATATTAATGATAGGAACTCTAACGCTCTTATTATTGCAGGAGGAGTAAATAGTACTGATGATTTAGGAATTTCATATGTGCCATGGGATGACATCACTGATAGCAGATGGGAAAATAATATGGCCTCAGTAGGGGCATCATTTAGAAATGGAATTACGGCTATAGATACTTTGGGAGGAAACTGGACAGGTTATACGGAATATCCATTAAGCAGTACCGTAGACTATGTTAATAATCGATTGTTCGTAGCCTATGTCGAAGATACTACTACTGATGTACTGCATGTTAAAAATGTGGCAAACAATAAAGATCCGTCAGTAGCAGCTAATTGGACAGATACTGGATTTCCTACAGTAACAGAAGCTTCAGATTTAACGTTAAATCTCAGCTCTGATCAATCAGACATTTATCTCTTTTATGTACTTGATCCTGGAACAAATTATCTGGTTTACAGAAGATGCAAGGGGATTGCAGCGTCAGCTAACGGTGTTTGCGATAATGCAAATGATTGGGGAAGTGAATATACTCTCTATGCTGATTCAACAGTTTCACATCCTTCAGCTGTTGCAACAAAAACTACGTCAGATATAGTGGGATTTGATTTTCTTATAACTGATACTACTGATTCAGATGTTCTCTACGAGAGACATTTTGCTGATCTCTCAGATAAAACTGTGACTGTTGCAGCATCAGCAGATGATGCTGCGCATTTGAATTGTGCAGACGGGGCACAGGACGATCAAGCAATCACAGATACGAATGACCTATTAGGCTGGTATGCTTTTGAGCCTGGGTGCTCACCACAGGGAGGGGATTATGATGTGGGATATCGTTTTCAAAACATAACAGTTTCTCCGGGTGCTAAGATATCCTCAGCTTATCTAGATATACGGGCTAATGACAGGAATGGATCTTCTGCGCTTTCATTCACGATATATGCAGAAGATCAGGATAATTCGTCAGCCTTTAGTGCCTATACGAATAATTGTCCTTCAGCAAATCTAACCACAAGCTGTATTGGAGATAGAGTGAGAACTGCAAATAGTTATACGTACTCCATAGATTTTAGTGGTTCAACAAATACTGGAAATACATACAGGCTTGATGTTACAGATTTAATCCAGGAAGTAACTTGCAGGGGAGTATCAAATGCTCAGCCATGCGTAGGGGATCTTAATGGGTCTGGGACTTGGGCAAGCGGGAACAGTATATCCCTTCTCCTTATTTCAAATGTTGATTCAGGTTCTTCAAATTATGCCCAATTTATTTCATCAGATGATACGGCTACAACTATGCTTGATCCTACTCTTCAGATTAACTGTGAAGGATCTTGTTCGGCTCCAGTTAATCCGCCAAGTTCAGTCTGGTGTAATGTGGGAAGCGGAGCAAATACAGCAGCGGACTGTAATGGTAACTGGAAATCAAGGAAGAAAGTTACATTTGATAATCGAGCATCTGCTGAAAATCTTACTAACTTTCCAGTTCTTGTAAGACTTGATTCAAGCACTATAGATTATGGTGAAGTTCAAAATGCTGCGCAGGATTTAAGATTTATAGACGCAGACGGACTCACACTCCTTGACTATGAAATTGAAAAATGGGATGAAACAGGGGAGTCCATAGTATGGGTAGAAGTCCCGTCAATTACGCTTGGAGTAGCTACTGATTATATCTGGATGTACTATAACAATTCTCAGGCTTCGGCCGGGGCTGATGGAACCGGCACATGGAATTCAAATTATAAGGGCGTCTGGCACTTAAAAGAAAACCCTGCAACTACCTGTTCCGGAACGGATGAAGTTTGTGATTCTACAGCAAGCAGTGCGAATGGAAATATGGAGGGAAGTATGACTAGCGCTGATCAGGTTAATGGACAGATTGGAAAAGCCATAGACTTTGACGGAAGTGATGATGATTTTGATGGAAGTGATACAGGTTTTCCTGCCGGAAATGCCGCTAGAACAATAGAAGGCTGGTTCAGGACATCATTTTCAGGTGACTCATCGAGTAGGGCTATATTTGGCTATGGAACTCAGGTTGATCCACAGGATATAGATATGTATGTAGCAAATGGAGCTTTTTGTATGAAAGTTCGCTCTACTGGAACCTGTTTTACCTCTTCAAGTGTGGTAAATGACGGCAATTGGCATTATGGTGTAGTTAGCTATGATGGAACTAATTTTGAAGGTTATATAGACGGAGTAGAGGTAGGAACTGACTATAATCCTGGAACTAATCCTAATACTACCTTATCTGGTTTTACGATCGGACTTTGGTCAAATTGGTTCAGCGGTATGCTTGATGAAGTCAGAATTAGCGATAATGATAAAACAGTTGACTGGATAGAGGCTAGTTATTTAAACATGAAGTCAGATTCTACTTTTGTAAGTATTGGGGCGGAGCAGGTGCAAGTTGAGCAGAAAGATCAGCTAACTCCATACTCTACGGAAATTATGGGCACTCCTGGGCTAGTTGGTTATTGGAGATTAGGAGAGACATCTGGTACTAATGCTAATGATTTATCAATAACAAATAACGATGGAACATACACAAATACTCCTACTTTTGGAGGACAAGGAGCGATTATAGGAGATACTAATGCTTCTACATCATTTGCTGCTGCAAGCTTAGAATACGTAACAGTTCCTGATCATACTGCCTACGATTTTGGAACAGGGGATTTCAGTCTGGAGGTTTGGCTTAATAGATCAGCGGTTCCGGGAACAGCACAATTTGTTTTAGGTCATAGCGGAGATAATAATGCAAACGACTGGGAGCTTTTCTGGCGAGCGAGCCTAGATGGACTATCATCAAGAATAAATTCTGTATCTTGTCAATCAGGTACAGGAACGGATATAAGCGATAGTGCGTGGCACCATGTTGTAGTAACTATGGATAGGGATGGTGTATGTACCTGGTATATTGATGGACAAGTATCAGGAACACCTACTGATATTTCTTCTGAAAGCGCAACAGATCTCACAAATACCAGTCCACTTTATATTGCAAGAAGGGAAGCAGGTAGCTATTATGACGGACCAATAGATGAAGTCGCAATATATAAAGGTGTCGTGTTAAATTCTACTCAAGTTCAGAGGCATTATACGCTTGGACGTGGTGCACCTACAGTTGGAGCAAAAAATTATTCAAAAGGTTTCACTTATACTACCGGATCAGCTAGTTTTTCTGATTTAGACAGCTCTTTTTCTACAGTTGATTATGTAAGCGTAGAGGGGAATGATAATAACTATAACGTAGTAACGGGAGATCTAAATGTAAATGCATCCAGCTCTGCAGTACCGACATTTCTTCTTAAAGTAAATAACCCAAATAACTTAAATACAAATAGTATTAATGCTACTGCTGTGGTTAAGTCGTCCGTAGCTACAAGTATTAGGCCGGTTTCTCTCCAAATTTACAGAGGAGGAAGTACAAATAACTGGGTAACTTTGGTTTCTGATAGTTCGACTTCGCCAGATACTGACTTGACGCTTACATATTCATTAACCTCAAATTTATCAGAATATTACTTCAATGAGTCGCCGGGAATTGGAACAAGATACGCTGCTTGTACAAATAATACCGCAAACTGTTGGGCGTACCTTAGAGTAATACAAGATGCACCATCAACTTCAGCAAACGAAGTCTTGAGTCTGGACATGTTTGAAGCACAGTTTACTAATACTTCACAGCCTGCAGTAAGAGGCGGAACAAGACTTAGGGGTGGTACAAGACTTAGATAAAATATATTCCTAATTATAATTTAAGGGATATCCAGAGAGTCGTTAAATAACGTTAAGCACCCAAATAATTTTAAGTCGATGAATTAATGCTTTAATGTCTTGAGTTTCCAGGTAGATGATCGTAGAGGGTTATAAAACAGGTTGTGTTATTTTCTAATAGAAAAAAACAAACTGAACTGTTAAGTGAAATTTGCCTACTGGTAAAGAGATACGAGCACCTGCCCAATGCCCGTATCCCTATACCAATAAGCAAAAATCAAATTAAAATATATGAATTATCCAGCTGTGACAATGTAATCTGCATTTTCTGGCCTCATCAATTTTTCTTGACAAGAATCTTATTCTTTGTTACAAATTTACTTGGCATTTAGTTTTATTCCTGCCTGAAAAACTAAATGTTATTTTGAAGAGCATTGCTTTTCGTACCTTGTATTTATCATCCTGAGTAACGAAAGCGATGCTCTTTTTTTGTCAAAAAGAATAAAACCTCAAATTATAAAAGTACTACCGGTAATTCAATTCCTTTATCTGTCAATTTTCTAAATTGTTCTCTTCCAAGTCTTATTAAAGCTTCTTCTCTAGAGTTAGTAGATTTTAAATTTTTTCTTCTTAGAAGTGAAAGAAATTGATTAACCATAACTTCTTGAATTTTAACATACCCTGTCAATAGTGTCAAACCTATAGCAAAATGAGGAAGAGAAATCCCCAGACCTGTAGTAAAAAATAGCTATTTTAGATTGACATGACAGGCTAAATTTTTTTTCAAAAAAAATGTGGATAACTTTGGGATAAGATTTATGCTTACCATTTTCACTTACCATTCACCAATAAGGTAATAATTTAAAACTGTAACTTTAATGGAAATTGGTAATTGAGAAGCGTAAATTGCTTAGCTCTGTCTGAGTATTGGGGAAAAGAGTGTTTTTAGTGAAGGTTTGTATTCGTAGTTAGTTGTTGAGTCAAAGAGGATTTTGATGAATGAAAGCTTCTTTTCCAGATTAATAAGCTGGTTTTTTTCCTTACTTAATTGTCTTGCATTAATGAGATTTTCTTTAAGATTTGCTATTTCCCTATAAACACCAATCTTCATAAATACATCTACATACATAAAAGGGTAGTGGGTGTTTTTCTTAAACTTAAGAATATCCTTTGGAAGTCGTGTTTTATCCACCATCGCTGTTTCAAATTTCATAGAGGTCCCTGCTACTAATTGCCCATAGATCTCTTCGTGGGCTTGCGGAAGCTCAGTTTTACCAAGCTTTTTGTTATCCTCATCTAATAGTATAGCTTGAGATCCAACAGCAGCTACTTTTGGATTATCCATTAGGAATTTAACCTGTTTATTTATTCTTGACTTTAAAGCTACTCCTTGAGAATCCATAAATGCTATGTAGTCACCTTTAGAAAGTCTAATTAGGCGGTTTAGAGTTGATGCGAGGCCATATCTTTGTAAATTTGAATATACTCGAAGTCTTTTATCTATTTTTTTATAGCGTTTTAAAATTTTAAGACTCTCATCTCCTAAATAATCGACAACTGCAATGATCTCAATATTCTTGTAGCTTTGAGTTGAAAGACTTTCTAAGCAGCTTTCCAGATATTTTTCTGATTTATATACTGGTAATACTATTGAAACTAAAGGTTTATTATTCATATTTTTTTGGGAGAAAATTTACCGGTGGGACAGAAGATGTTTGTTGTTTATTTAGATAAATTATATTCCCTAAAATTTGTATTGTCAAATAAATTATGCGTGTAATTTAATAAAATCATAAGATTACAAACTACTAATTAACTATTCAGAAGATATCAATTAAAATTTTCTTCGGATATAAAATCCTGCTAAACCAAGAGGTAATAATGAAAGAAATGCAAGCGTAGACGGACCTGTTGCTGGAGTCTGGGTCATTCCAATTGGCGCTGGCATAACAGGGAATCCACCTTTTGTTGTTGGTTGGTTTGGTTGAGTTTGTGAAGCAGGACCTTCTATGCATACACTTTTTTCTAGGCAGAATCTTGAGTTATCATCAGCTTTTAAGTTTCCACTTCTAACAGATGCATAATTAACTACGCAAGTGGATTTTCCTACGTTATTAACTGTTCCAACTACCATAAAATTCCTGGATTCATTTGGTTTTAAACCATTAATTTTGAAGCTAAGCGTTCTAGTTTTAGTATCAAAACTTCCAGGTCCTGATGTGTAGACAATATATGCAGGTAGCTTATCAATAACAGTAACTTCTTTTAAAGTTTCTTTTCCTTTGTTAGTGATTGTTAATTGGAAAGTGATTGTGTCTCCAGCTTTATATTTAGCTTGAGAAGACGAGAGATTATCAACAAACTTATCTGAATTAGGTTCTTTTACTTTTTTATCAACTGAGATTTTATCTTGAGGAAGACAGCTTTCACCACCACCATATATAGGTGTGCAGCTCTCAACACCTGCTGCGATAGCAGTAACTGGCGATAGAAATACAAAGACGATTAGTAATACTATAAATACAATGTTTTTCATGCTAAGGAGGGCATTTTAACAAAACTCTGGGCCTATGTCAAACCATCTTGACAATACATATTATATGTGTTGTATAATACATCTACTTCTAGTGCCGGGTGGCAAGGAAATCTCAAAATCTCAGTCGTAATTTTCCATGGTGCAAAGATTATCGAAGTAAATACTGCCAAACCAAACTAATTCCAATATGCCAGTAAAGAAAAAAATACATGTCGAATCTACTGATGAAAATCAGAATGACACAATTTTAGAACCAGTTAATGATTCTGCTGAATCTACAACGCGTTCGGTTGATTCAGCGCAAGCTGTGGATTCTTTAATGGGAGAGCCTCAATCTGAGTCTAATCAGGCAGAAAATGATGCGGAAAAGATGACATCTGATCCAGTTAGAGAGCCAGCATCTCAGCCTCAAGAGCAACAAGGAAACACATTTTCAAGACCTAATAATAATTTTTCTAGTTATAGAGAGCCAAGACAGGAGCAGGCTTATGAGGTTTCCGGATATTTAGATATTCAACCTGAAGGACACGGATTTTTACGCCCTAAGTTTATTCCATCAGCTAGAGATATCTACATTTCTCAATCACAAATAAGAAGATTTATGCTTCGCTCAGGCGACTTAGTAGAGGGTCTTGGAAGACCACCAAAAGACACTGAGAGATATTTTGGACTTCTTAAGGTAGAAAAGGTTAATGAGATGCCAGCTGAAGAAAGTTTGCGTCGGGAATATTTTGATGATCTTACCCCAATTTATCCAGCAAAACAGGTAATTTTAACAACAGGAAAGACTCCGCTCTCGACCAGAATGATTGATTTAATGGCTCCAATCGGGTTTGGACAACGCGCAATGGTAGTTTCGCCTCCAAAAGCAGGAAAAACTACTATTCTTAAAGAAATCGCAGCTGGAATTTCTCAGAATTTTCCAAAAGCTCATCTTATGGCAGCCTTAATTGGTGAGCGGCCTGAGGAAGTTACAGATATTTCAAGCTCAGTAAAAGGAGATGTTATAGCATCAAACTTTGATGAGCCACCAGAAAATCAGACTAGAGTAGCCGAGATTACGCTTGAAAGAGCGAAGAGATTAGTGGAAATGGGAACAGACGTAGTGATTTTACTCGATTCAATTACTAGGTTAGCTCGAGCCTATAATTTAGCAGTTGCTCCATCTGGAAGAACTCTTTCAGGAGGGTTTGATCCTGCAGCTTTGTGGCCTGCAAAAAGATTCTTTGGAGCTGCAAGAAATTGCAAAGAGGGTGGATCACTAA
>CAZMGC010000011.1:13245-26394 GCA_964565795.1 uncultured Gammaproteobacteria bacterium | reverse complement strand
CAGTTGCCCCAGTTGAAGCTCCTGCACCTGATGCTGTATAATTAAAAACCAAAATATGCCAACATTATCACAACTTACAAAACACGGAAGACAAAGAAGAATGAAGAAAGTCAGAGTAACTGGACTTAGAAAACTTTATAACGCTAAGGACAGAGTTTACACTGAAGTTAATTCACCTCAAAAAAGAGGAGTTGTAACCTTAGTTAAAACTATGACTCCCAGAAAACCTAATTCAGCTCTTCGAAAAGTGGCTAGAGTTAAACTTTCAAACAGAACTGAAGTTACAGCTTATATCCTGGGCGAAGGACATTCGTTAGCTGAACACGGAATCGTCGTGTAAAAGACTTAGCTGGAGTAAAATATCATATAGTTCGTGGAAAACTTGATTTAGCTGGAGTTCAAGGAAGACAAAGTTCAAGAAGTAAATATGGAGCAAAGAAAGGATCTAAGAGCGCAGCTGCTCCAAGAGCAGCAGCACCAGCGCCGGAAGCGCCAGCAGCATAGTTAATATATGAGACACGCAAAAGTATCTAAAAAAAGAGTTGTAGAAGGTGATGCAGTTTATAACAATCTTTTAGTTGCAAAACTAGCTAACTACATTATGAAAGATGGCAAGAAAACTATCGCACAGGGAATTGTTTATGACATGATGGAAATTCTTGCTAAAAAGGAAGAGCCACTTTCACTCTTCGAAAAAGCAGTTCAGAACATTGGACCAAAAACAGAGATTAAAGCACGACGTGTTGGAGGAGCAAGTTATCAAATTCCAATCGAAGTTAGAGGAGATAGAAGAACAGCGTTAGCTTTAAGATGGATCGTAGAAGCAGCAAGATCTAAATCAAATAAAGATTATCATTCATTCGCAGAAAAATTAGCAGCTGAAATAATTGATGCGGCAGCGAACCAGGGAGATGCTATCAAAAAAAGAGATAATGTACACAGAATGGCAGACGCAAATAAAGCATTCTCCCACTTCAGAATATAATATTAGCCTCGCAAGGCCTGGCCTTGCGTGCGTAAAGTTTTATAGGCCCACATCTTAGGTTTATAGTTGAAGTTTAACCCCTTTTAGAATATAATCCCCAGACTATGGCAGTAGAAGCATTTAACGGTGCAAATTTTTATATGGCAGAGTCTACGATTATTCCTAGAGGTGGATTTCAGATGGTTCGAATTGGAGTTCCACAAGAAGCACTTCCCCCTGGGCCCCTTTCTTCAAGTTTAATAAGAACAGAAGCATATTCAAATGGGAGAAGTCAGATTGCTCAAGTGGGAGGAGATTTAAGAACTGCGTCAAATCAAGAGATAGCGGATGCCATCGAGATGGGAGGATTTGAAGGAAGAGAGGTTGGATATGTTCCTGCACAGGTAAGAATTGATAGCCATTTTACGGATCTTGCTCTTGACTATGGTCTACCAATAGGTAGGCTTTATATTCCTGGTAGGAACATAGAAGGTGAAGAGCTAAGAGATTTAATTTCATCAAAACAAATTGAAATTGGTAATGATAGGGCATGGGAGTTTTACTATGAACCAAAAGATGGGAAGCCTTTAACTCACAGGAGGGTAGAAAATATAGCAGGAGTTATAGTTAGAATTAATGCTGGTGAAAAATTTTGGATTCCCCCACAAAGAGATTTATTAAGGGTTAGGGATTTGAGTAGTGAAGGTAAAAATTACAGAGAAGAAATCGATAAATATTTAGTCCTTGTTCCTCCAAGTGACAGAACACAATTGTGGATAGGAAATACGAGCGTAAGCGTAGGAATGATAGAAGGAATTGATGCGGTTCTTGATAAAGAAGTATATTCAAGCATCACTCTTAAGGGGAAAAATGGATTACGAGGAAAGCATATTAATGCAAGAGTTTTAGATGGAGGTAAAGATTGGATAATTCGAGTCGAGGTTCTTGGTCCAACTACAAGAAATGGAGACAACTTCATTATTTTAAGATTTAAAGAAGGAGTTAAAAAACAAGAAAAAGCAGTAGTCTAAGGTGTGCTAGCCTCGCAAGGCCAGGCCTTGCGAGGCTAAAGTTATAGGCCTCATGTATGTTTACTTTTATTCCGCGCTAGTATTTATGTTTTAATTTATTGATAAAATATTAAGCATATGAAGATTTTTTATGCTAAAGACAGAAAAAAATGGCGAGATTGGCTTAGGGAAAATCACGATAAAGAAACAGAAGTTTGGTTGATTAAATATAATAAGGCATCCGGTAAAGATTGCGTTTCGTACGACGAATCTGTTGAAGAAGCACTTTGTTACGGCTGGATTGATGGAGTGGTAAGAAAAAATGATGAAGATTCTACAATCCAGCGTTTTACTCCAAGACGACCAAAATCGAATTGGTCCGAGTTAAATAAAGAAAGAGTACGCCGTTTAATTAAGGCAAAACATATGTCTCCAGCAGGTATTAAAGTACTTGAAGGAGTGGATCTGGCAGTTAGACCGGTTATTTTGTCCCCTGAAATAGAAGAAGCGCTCAAGAAGGATCCAGAGGTTTGGAATAACTATCAGGCATTTGATGATTTATATAAAAGGTTAAGAATTTACTACATAGAAGATGCTAAGAAACAAAAAAGAATGGAAGAATACGAAAAACGTTTGAATTCGTTTATAAAGAATACAAAGAAAAACAAGAAATTCGGAACAATTCTCTAGATTCTAGTTAAATTTTGTGCTATACTCATTTAGCTTCCATTTGTGGGAGCTTTTTTAAAGTTTGATTTAATTTATGGCAGATTCAGCAAATAGACATTTTGATTTAGAAAAAATCCGAAACATCGGAATTATCGCGCACATTGATGCGGGAAAAACCACAACTACAGAACGTATCCTTTACTACACTGGAAAAACTCACAAAATAGGAGATATTGACGAAGGTAATACAGTAATGGACTGGATGAAGGAAGAAAGAGAGCGCGGAATCACAATTGTTTCTGCTGCTACTACTGCTTTCTGGACTCCAACTGAAGGAACTCTAAAAGGCGTAGAGCATAGATTTAATATTATCGATACTCCAGGTCACGTAGACTTTACAGCAGAAGTAGAACGCTCACTCCGTGTTCTTGACGGAGGTATTACAGTACTGGATGCAGAAGAAGGAGTTCAGTCTCAGTCAGAAACTGTTTGGAGACAAGCTGATAAATATAAGGTTCCTAGACTTTGCTTTATTAACAAGATGGATAAATTAGGAGCAGACTTCTTAGCGACTGTTAAATCTATTGAAGACAGACTTGGTGCAAATACCGCAATTATGGTTCTCCCAATTGGGTCAGAGCAAACTTATGTGGGTAATGTAGACCTATTGACTAGAAAAGCAATCAGATGGGGTGGAGACGAGTTAGGAGCTAAATACGAAGTTAATGATGATATACCAGCTGAAATGAAGGATCAGGTAGAGGAGTATAGACATAAATTAATCGAAAAAATTGCAGAAACAGATGACGCAATGCTTGATAAATATCTAGGCGGAGAAGAGCCTACAGTCGAGGAGCTTAGAAAAGCACTTCGCGCTGCAGTTATCGCATATAAATTAGTGCCAATTTATGCAGGAACATCTCTAAGAAATAAAGGAGTTCAGCCACTTCTTGATGCTGTTGTAGAGTATCTTCCAAGCCCAGTTGATCTAAAACAGGTAACTGGAATAAATCCTAAGACAGAACAAGAAGAAACACGCGAGCTAGTGGAAGATGCGCCTCTTGCAGGACTAGCATTTAAAATTCAAAACGATCCACACGTAGGAAAACTCACATTTTATAGAGTTTATTCTGGAAAAATTAAGTCTGGAAGTTATATTTATAACTCTACAAAAGATAATACAGAGCGTGTTGGTCGACTTCTTTTAATGCATTCAAATCAAAGAGAGGAAATTGACGAAGCGTACGCAGGAGAAATCGTAGCTATAGTTGGTCTTAAAGAAACTATTACCGGAGATACTCTTTGTGATGAAGCAAACCCAATAGTTTTGGAAAAAATTACATTCCCAGAGCCAGTTATTTCTCTCGCTATTGAACCAAAGACAAAATCAGATCAGGAAAAGCTAGGTTTGGCTCTTAAACGCTTGATGGATGAGGATCCAACATTCCAGGTTAAGACAAATCACGAAACAGGCCAAACAATTATCTCAGGAGTTGGAGAATTACAGCTTGAAGTTAAGGTTAATACGATGAAATCTGATTTTGGAGTTGAAGCAAATGTTGGAGCTCCACAAGTCGCATATAAAGAAACAATAAAAGCAGAAGCAACTGGAGAAGGAAAATATATTCGCCAGTCTGGAGGACGTGGACAATACGGTCACTGTTTCCTGCGCATTAAGCCAAAGCCAAGAGGAGAAGGAAATGAATTCATTGACTCTATCAAGGGAGGAGCAATTCCAGCTGAGTTTATAAAAGCTATCCAAAAAGGTATCATCGAATCTGAAGAAAATGGAATCTATTTAGGTTATCCAGTGGTAGACATGAGTGTTGAAGTTTATGATGGATCTTTCCATGATGTTGATTCTTCAGAAATCGCATTTAAGATTGCAGCTTCTAAAGCTCTTCAAATCGCAGCTCAAGGCGCACAGCTTACGCTTTTAGAGCCTATTATGAAAGTTGAAGTAACAACTCCATCAGAATTCTTGGGAGATGTTATTGGAGATTTGTCTAGTAAGAGAGCACAGATTTCAGGAAGTGAAGATCGCGGAAAAGCGACAATCATTAACGCTATGGTGCCTCTTTCTGAGCTTTCAGGCTATGCTACTGTTCTTAGGTCTATGACTCAGGGAAGAGCTTCTTACTACATGGAGCCTTCTCATTATGATGAAGTGCCATCTAATATTCAGGCTCAAATGAAAGCCCAATCCACTTTCACAGGTAGAGTTGAGTAATTGACAATTTGATTACTAAATCAATATAATCCTCGCATGCATGGTAAAGAAGGCGATTCGGAAATCTCACGTGTATCTTTAAGAACACCTCAAAATTTTTTTGAAAGAGTAGTCTTTAGTTTACAGCATGATCGAGATCATTATCCTCTTGCTAGACCTACCCGATTATTAACTGAAGAGGCCACTAATGAAGAGAAAACTTTAACAGGAATTGTTCTTCCAAATGAGCCTGAATCTGGCACATTTGTAAGATGGATTCCTGATTCTTTCTCAGACGAAAGTTATTTAACAACACTTGGATATTCAATACTAAGAAATAATAGAACTCATTTATATCGCGAGCTTGGGTTAGAAGGCGTAGACATAGCTAAATTTCCTGAATTAGTAAAAATATTGCTTGGATTATCAGATGATGAAACTGCGATTTTCCTTGGAGGTAAGCCCGGAAATTTAAAAAACGAGAGTCAATCTAGGCATGAAACAGCATTCTTAACTGCGAGATTTTTAGTTGACGCTTTAGTGCCCGTTCATGGAGATAATTTTGGAGAAGTTATTAGGACTGAGAGTGATTCATATCATCATAAATCAATTCTAGGCGAATCAGCTACAAATTCTCGTTTTGTGGTTGGCAGAGTATATGAAGATATGAATTGGGGTAGAAATGCCTAATATTAAAGTAGCATCTAGTGCTTAGGCTTAAATCAAACACATCTCACCGGACTTTTCGAATAATTGCGTTTAGGCCTCTGATTCAATATAATCACCATCTGTGAGTGCTGAAGTCTTAGAATATAAAAATGCTTTGCAGCCAAAGCAATTAGCAGATGCATTAAGGAGAGCCTATGTGCAGTTTGGTAAAGGTGAGCCTTTGAATGTAGGAGCTATTTATGCGGGCATAGATTTTGCAGCAAATATACAAGTGGGCCTTCATGATTCAAATCCTCTGATTTCAGCTTTTAATCTCTCATTAAGAGGAGAGGTGTCTCCACCAGAGAAAACTTATTTTACATCAAGCTCATATGTTCTTTTGGATCCATTTAGAGATTTTGAAGGAGAAAATGTGAGTGCAGGAGTTTCAAGTTGGGCTGAGACTATTTCTCGCGATGGGCGTTTTAGCAGAGTTAAAGGTTTAATTGATGCATCTTTTGTTGGAAGATTAGCGGCAAAAGGAAAATCAATAGGACTTTTTTATGAACACTTAGCTGGATCTTTAGATTTAGACGATGATTCAATTCCAAAGGGTTTTAATGATTCTCAGCCAGGATATTTTGATCTTTTAATTGCAGATTTTCTCCATGGAAGAGGAAGAGAGTTGATATTTGGATTTATGAAGGGAAGTAGAGTAATTGAACCGCCTCCAGCTAGATTCGATAGGGACTATGAAGCGATTGAAAGATTTAGGGAAGAAGAAAGAGGTAGATGGGGAACAATAGCAGCGCTAGATTTAGTAGCTATGGAAGCATGGCAAAGATATTTGGGATATGGAACATCAGAAGAGAGAAGAGGAGTTGCGACACTTGCTGTTGAAAAATATTCGAAATCAATCGCAGGCATTGAAAGACTTAAGGACATTACCGCTGAAGAGGCCAGAGATACGCTAAATCCATTTAAAGCTTTATAGAAAAACTACAAGGCTTGAATTATTTAAATATTTCCTTATATACTGATTAGGTTATGAAAATTTATTTAACTACTGGTGTAGGATTTGGAAAAACTACAATTTCGGCATTTGATGTAGCGCTTAAAGATGCGGGAGTTTACAACTTTAACTTACTCACACTCTCATCAGTTATTCCAATAGGCTCAGAAATTTTATTTGAAAATCTCCCTGTTAAAGATGAAGAATGGGGATATAAACTTTATGTTGTAAAAGCTGATATGAGAAGTAGAGCCTCAGGAAGATTTATAGGAGCTGCATTAGGATGGTACCAGTGGAAAGACGGACGAGGGATTTTTGTAGAACATGAAGAGGAAGGCGAAACTGAAGAATCAGTTAGAATAAGTCTTGAGGAAGAAGTAAAAAATTCAGTAAGAGATTTATGTGAAGATAGAGGAATTGAATTCGATGAAAATAAAATGGGATCCAAGATAAATATTACCCAAGTAAAGGAACAGCCTGCCTGTGTTTTGGTAGTAGCTGCATATAAATCCGAAAGCTGGAGTTAATATGAACGCAATCTTCTTCGCTCTTGTTTCTTACATCGGATGGGGATCGGGAGACATTTTTAGCGCTAAAGCTTCAAGAAAAGTAGGAGCATTTCAGTCTTCATTTTGGACTTATTTATTTGGATTTTTAATATTAAATTCTATCGCAATATTTTTCTTAAAAGATCTAGGAAGACTTAATCCTCAAATTGTAATTACAAATATCGCTTTAGGGGTTTTACTTTGGATTGCTTGGCCGATTTTTTTACAAGCTTTGAAAATCGGAAATGCATCGGTCGTAGGAACAATTGCTGGAGCTTTTGGAGGCCCAGTTGTGATATTTTCAACAATCTTCTTTAAAGAATCTTTGACGATGATGCAATTAGCTGCAATCCTTATAATTTTTTTTGGAATCATACTTTCATCAATTAGCCTTAAGTCTCTTGGTAAAAAATCGATTGAGAATAAGGGTACAATCCTAGCAATAATTGCGATGTTAATTTGGGGAGTCTATTTTACCTTTGTAAGAATTCCAACTGACGAGATTGGATGGTTTTGGACTTCGTATATTTCTTCTGCGACTGGGACAACGATTTCTATTTTATTGGCTTTTATATTGAAAAAGAAGGTTAAAAAAATTCCAAAAAAACAATACTTTAATCTTTTCGGCTCCTCGGCTTTTATCACAACAGCGTCGACTAGTTATAATTTCGCTATAACTCAAGGTTTGACTGCGGTGGTAGCGCCAATTGCTACAGCGTACCCGACTCTCTTTGTCTTATTATCAAGAGTATTTCTTAAAGATAAATTAAGTAATCAGCAGTGGATAGGAATTGGTCTAGGTCTTTTAGGAATACTTATCCTCGCAGTCTCTAGCTAGAGTTTAGTAATAGTATATTTTTTTAAAAATTCCACTGGATTTCTTTGCTTTTTTGAAATTCTTAATCCTTCTATTCCTAGATCTTGCTCTATGTTTATTAGATTATAGCCGTTGTCTAAATGGATTTTCGCAGAATCTCTATTGATAACCTCATATACACCTTTATACGAAGTATCAGCTTTTAAAAAGTGGCCAACTATGTATGGCTTCTGAACTCTTTCATCAATAATATATGCAATCATTTTTTTATCTAAATAAAGTGCTTGGGAAACTAAATTAAAATTTTTACTAAATTTAAATAACTTTTTTAAAGCATTATATTCATTTCTAGAATCTTCGGGATTTCCTCTTTTGTTATCAATCCAAAGTTCAAATAAATCACACATTTCTTTCTGAATTTTTTCATTGGTAATGTCAATTATTCTTAGTTCATGACTTGGATTTTGTTCTATAAATTTGTGATACGACTCAATTTTATGTTCATTTAAATTTGAAAGTTCAAAAGTTTTAGATAATGAAATTACGTAATCATGATTGTCAATTGATTCTTCGATTTTAAATTCTTGTGAATCTTTGTTTTCGATTGCTGAAATTACAACTTCTGGAATCAGTTCTAATTTTTTTTGAAATCCTTGTTTTCTTGAAAGCTCAAAAAGGCTCTTTATCGTTTGATTTACCTGATTGACGCCTATAAAAGAATAGAATGGCTCTTTAGTTAAATAATTTCTGAATTTCATTACAAAATTATTGTTTAGCCAAGAAAATTCTACATCATTGTGTGTGTCATAAGACCAGATACTTATAAAATTGAAATCTGAATAAGGAGGGAATTGAGTAGTTAATTCCTCAATAGAAGATTTATCTGAGATTTCTAATATTTTAAATTCAGGAAAAATGGGGCCCGAATTATTCATTTCAAATAAAGCAAAATATACCCATTAGTGTTGACAATCTTTGCATAATATTCTACGTTGATATTGTGATGATAAAAAGTCAAAAAGTAAACTGGCAATTGATAGTCACGCTTTTGCTATTCCTCTTTTTCGCTGGGTATTGGGTTTATTTTCAATTATTTCTTACGGGAAACGATATACATCATAGGCAAATTTATACTTTTAGTTCTGTTTATGGAATTATTGCTCTTTGGGGTGCAATTTGCGGGATAATAGCGGCATTTAAATGGGGGGGATTTAGAAGTGTATTGGGAAAAGCCTTATTGTTTTTCTCAGTTGGTCTTTTGTCTCAAGAGTTTGGTCAATTAGCTTACTCATATTACTACATAGTTGAGCATTTGGAGGTGGCTAATTATCCAGGCTTTGGAGATATTGGATTTTTTAGTACGATTCCATTATATTGTCTCGGAGTTATTTTTCTTGCTAAGTCTTCAGGTGTTTCTTTAAGAATTAAATCATTAAGTCATACGATCCCTGCTGTTTTAATTACGTTTGGTGTATTGGCAGCAGGATATTTATTATTTCTTCAAGGTTACGAAATAGATTCAAGCAATCCAATAAAAACTTTCCTTGATTTTGGATATCCACTTGGAGCAGCAATTTACGTTTCGTTAACTGCTGGAACCTATTTGCTTTCGAGAGGAATACTTGGAGGAATTATGAAGGCTAGAATATTGTTCGTTCTATTCGCTTTGTGTCTTCAGTTTATGGCTGATTATACTTTCTTATTCCAAACAAGTCGGGGAACATGGGTTGATAGTGGTATAAATGATTTTATATACTTTATTTCCTATTTCTTTATGACACTTGCTCTTCTCCAATTCGGGTCAGTCTATCAAAACTTAAAAAATAATAACTAATATGGATATTTTTGCCCAAATGGCCCAAAGAATAATTAAAGAACAAGAGTCTATTATAGGTCCTGTGGCACTTGAACAGGCTAAAAAAGTGCCAGGCCTTAAAATAGATTGGCAAAATCATGAAGTGGCTTTAGGGGGGGATGAAAAGGCAATTATTGATAATCTGGTTAAGCAATATCAGAATTTATTTGGCCAAACGTCAGTAGAAGTCTGTAAAGATGCTATAAAAGGTCTTTCTGTCCCAGCTGATAGTCTCCCCGCTTTACTCAAATAAGTATTCAACTTATAATTAACAAATGGACCTGCCCCAAAAAAATCCTGTAACAGCTTCTATAAAGGATCCTGTAACAGCATCAGCTGTTTCTGGTATCGAGCATATCATGCAGGAGATGTATAAGAAGAATCAGGATTTAAATGATAAAAATAAAACACTGGCACTTCTTAGAGACATTGATGAAGTTGTTCTATCGACTGTAACTGATCCTAATCAAATTTCCCAACAGGTTTCAGATCTATTAGTTAAAGAAGAGTTTAGATTTGTGAGTATTTTTATTGTAAAAAATGATGAAAAAGTTATGACTCCAATTTCAGTATCATCTTTTTCTGATAGTGACGCCATAAATAATATTGGCAAGAATAAATTTCTAAAATTATCGATTCCATTAAATGATAAAGAAAATGTTCTAATTAGAGCTGTTCAATCTAAAAAAGTTCAGATTGTAAAAAACTTGATAAATATATTTGGACCACACATTAGTGAAGATGAGTCAAATGAAGCACAGGAAGAGATGGAGGTAAAATCATTTATCGTTTATCCTCTCATAATCAGGCTTGAAGTTATAGGAGCGCTTATTATTGGGATTACAGATGAAGAAAAAGTTATATCTATTGAGGAAAAAGCTTTAATTGATCGAATGGCAGGGGTTGTGGGAATTGCTTTGGATAATTCACTTTTATATAAATCTATCCAAGATGCTAATGAGAGGTTAAAGCAGCTGGATAAATTAAAAGATGAGTTCGTTTCACTGGCTTCTCATGAGTTAAGAACACCAATGACAGTTATAAAATCTTATTTATGGCTATTTATAGACAAGAAAAAAGGTCAACTTAGTGAAAAAGAACTGGGTTACTTACAAAGAGCATATGGATCTACTGAAAGATTAATTAACCTAGTTAATGACATGTTGAATGTTTCTCGTATTGAATCAGGTAGACTTTCTCTTGAATTAAAGCCGATTCAAATAGTAGATGTTCTGGAAAAACAAGTAGAAGAGTTGATTCCACGCGCTCAGCAGCTAGGTTTGAAGCTTAAGTTTGTAAAGCCTACATATCCAATACCTTTGGTAAATGCAGATCATGAAAGAATTGAACAGGTAATAATTAACTTAGTTGGAAATTCATTAAAGTTCACTCCAAGCGGAGGAGCTATAAATGTAAGCATAAAACCTCAAGAGAAAGATCTTTTAATTACTGTTATTGATAATGGTCGTGGAATGAATAAAGAAGAATTAGAAAAACTATTTAGAAAGTTTGGAACAATGGGAGAAAGTTATTTGCATAAGCAAGAAGCCCAGGGAACTGGTCTTGGTCTTTATTTGTCAAAGAAGCTTGTGGAAATGCATAATGGAAAAATGTGGGCAACATCGGAGGGCGAAGGAAAGGGATCTACTTTTTATTTCACAATTCCATTTTTAACTCACTGAGTGGGTTTTAGAGGATCCACTGAATTTGCTTGCTGAGGATTTACTGCTTGAGATTGTCCTGTCGGAGCCGGCTGTGTGGGAGTTGGTTGAGGTTGAGGAGCTTGATTAGGTGCTTGTTGAGTTGTAGGATTTGCAGGAGGAGTTTGAGATTGCGCCGTCGCTGGCGCTTGAGGAGCATTATGATTTGGAGCCTGCTCGATATTTATATATGTTTTAATTTGATCCACTAAATTTCCTGGGGTTATCTGGCTTTTAATAAAGTAGCCATCTCCTAGAGATAAGCCTTCCTGCATTTCTTTATCTTTATCAAGGTTAGTAAGGAATATTATTTTTTTATTTGGAAGTTTTGCAGGGGAGGCTTTAATTTGCCTCATTATGGAAATTCCGTCAATTCCAGGGAGGATAATATCTAGAAGAACTAGGTCCCATCCGCCTTGCTGAATTTTTGCTAATCCTTCATTTCCATTTTCTGCTGTATCTACGAAATAACCTTGATCAGAAAGAACTTCCTGATAAAGCTCTCTTAAGTATTCTTCATCTTCTACTATGAGAATTCGAGCGGGATTCATGAAGTTATCGTACCAACTAGGGGTTATAAAAGTCAATCAAAAATAGGGCATTTGACACTATAAGATAGTTTTCTTATAATTCGCCGATGACTCATGAAGGTGTAGATGTTTCAAGAACAGACGGAGGAAGAGTTTGGAGTCCTAGCGCGCAGAGAGTGTTAGCAGATCTTACATCTGAGAGGGTTTCACAAACAAGAGATGGTCGACAGCTGTCTTATAGGGTTATTTGGGATGCTGCTAGTATTAGCGAGGCAATAAGAACTTCTGAGGGTATAGCATTTCTCGAAGGATTAATTAAATCTGATGGATCTATAAATAGATATCTAATTGGACTATTTTTATCAGCAGTTTCAGCAGGTTCATTAAGCCATGAAGCAAGAGCTAGGTTAGTCCCAATTATTGATTCACAAGCAGATGTGACAATATCCCCCTTCCACAGAAGCTGGGAGCTTTGTCCAGATTCTGAAGATTACTTAATTGAATCGATAGAAAGTAGATCAGTAGTATTTGCTGGTGACTCTATTCTGATTAAAGAAAAAGGTAGAAAGGCTGGTCTTTGTATAGCAACTACATCTACACCAAATGGTACTTTTCTTGCAGGGAGTTGGTATGAGCCTATTGATCAGGAACAAATTAAATCAGTATTTAAGCAAAAAAGAAAAAACATTCCACTTGCTGGAGACTGGGTTCATCTTAATGATATTTCTGCATATCACACCAGTGATATGTCAGCAACGGTAATGCGTGAAGCTATCAAATACGCCGATCGAATGAGGTAATTGACACAGTCTTATATTTTATGTTTCACTAGATTAGATGCCAAAAAAACTGTCCAAATCTAGAAAAAGACCGGTGCGACGAGCTGTTAAGAAGTCGTTCCTCGAAAAAATATTTACTTTCCCAAAGCTTGTAATCTTCGGAATAATCATACTTTCTACGCTAACTGTTTATCAAATTACGCTTAACACAAATCAGGTTAAAGGTGTATCGATAGCAGATGAGGACATTTCATATACTAGGGAAGAAGCAATTGCTAATGTAAAAAAGCAGGTTGCCGCAGGGGTGACTGTCGACAAATACATTGCGATAAAGCTCTTCAGAGATGTAAATAAAAATGCAGATCAGGATGGATCTGAGGATTGTGCTAAAAAATCTTTTACTGTTAA
>CAZMGC010000011.1:1378-13235 GCA_964565795.1 uncultured Gammaproteobacteria bacterium | reverse complement strand
AGAAAAACGGTAAAGAAAAAACCGCAACTCAGGGAGACTGTGGTTTTCCAGCAAGATACCTTAAAGTTACTAAAAATTGTAACACTATTGCTTTTGTAAGAACTAATACATCAAATAAATTTGCCTACACTGGCATGTATGTGACTGATGGAAATAATAGAAAAGGTAAAGCTTTTAAAGGAATAAAAACTAAAGAAGTTTGTGGTTTCCCTATGTCAGATGGTGGAGACGGGTGGGGATTTTACTATAATCAAGTCGAATTCGGCATAAAAGAAATCAATTAAATTAATATTTCCTCATAATGTTATAATAGCCGCATGAGTAAGAGAAAAATGCAGCCATTTGGCTATTACTTTAAGTATCTTGATGATATTGATAAAGGCGTAAGGGATTCTAAGGAATTTGGTTCTATTCTGATTCTTCAAATCGTAGAAGAGGTAGGAGAAATGTCGCGAGCTTATCTTGCAAAGCAAGGCAGGAAAGGAACTAATCTTTCTGCGCAAAAAGACGAAACATATGAACAAGAGCTTGGTGATATTTTGGTTTCGATTCTTAGATTAGCACGCATTAAAAAGATTAATCTTCATGACGCTCTTATTTATTCCCTTAAGAAAATCGAAAAGAGAAAATTAGAACCTAAGAAATAGGCAAAATACCTATTGACGATTTTAAAAAAGTGTAGTATATTCTTTTTACCATCAATGGCTGATGGTTTTTTAGATTTATATGGCAGACAAATTTGACAGAACAAAACCACACGTAAACATAGGTACTATTGGTCACGTTGACCATGGTAAGACTACTACTACAGCAGCTATTGCTACTGTGCTTTCAAAAGCAGGTGGAGCAAAAGCTATGAAGTATGAGGATATCGATAATGCTCCAGAAGAAAAAGCACGTGGAGTCACGATTAATATTACTCACGTAGAATACGAAACAGCTAACAGACACTATGCTCACATCGATGCTCCAGGACACGCTGATTACATCAAGAACATGATCACAGGAGCAGCACAGATGGATGGAGCTATCTTAGTAGTTTCAGCACCAGATGGTCCTATGCCACAGACTAGAGAGCACATTCTTCTTGCAAAGCAAGTTGGAGTTCCAGCAATCGTAGTTTGGCTTAACAAAGTAGATATGGTTCAAGATGCAGAACTTCTTGATCTTGTTGAAATGGAAGTTAGAGAGCTTCTTACTAAATATGAATATCCAGGAGACAAAGTTACAATTGTCCGAGGATCAGCTCTTAAAGCTCTTGAAGGAGATGCGGAAGCTGAAAAGCAAATTTTGGATCTTATGGCAGCAGTTGACAAAGATATTCCAACTCCTGTAAGAGATACTGCAAAACCATTCTTAATGCCTGTTGAAGACGTATTCTCAATTAAAGGAAGAGGAACAGTTGTAACAGGAAGAATCGAAAGAGGAGTAGTAAAAGTTAACGAAGCAGTAGAAATCGTTGGAATTAAAGCTACTCAAAACACAGTTGTAACTGGAGTAGAAATGTTCCATAAGATGCTAGACGAAGGTCAAGCTGGAGATAATGTTGGAGTATTAATTAGAGGAATTGAAAAGGATCAAGTTGAAAGAGGACAAGTTCTTGCAAAACCAGGATCTATTACTCCACACACTGAATTTGAAGCTGAAATCTACATTCTTACAAAAGAAGAAGGTGGAAGACACACCCCATTCTTTACTGGATACAGACCACAATTCTATGTTAGAACAACTGACGTAACAGGAGAAGCTACACTTCCATCAGGAGTAGAAATGGTTATGCCTGGAGATAGTACAAAAATGACAGTAAAACTTATCGCTCCAGTTGCTCTTGAAGAGGGAGTAAGATTCGCTGTTCGCGAAGGTGGAAAAACAGTTGGAGCAGGAGTAGTAACAAAAGTTATTAAATAACTTCGCCCTTTGATTTTTTAGTATATGCCAAAAGGTAGAATTCGAGTTCGCTTAAAGAGCTACGATGCAAGAGTAATCGATGCATCTTGTCAGCAAATTTTAGATACGGCTATTAGAACCGGAGCTAAAGTTGTGGGACCAATACCTTTGCCTACTAAAAGATCAGTCTACGCAGTAAACAAATCCCCATTCATTGACAAAGACGCAAGAGATCATTTTGAAATTAAAGTTCACAAAAGATTAATTGATATTGTTAGTCCAACGGAAAAAACTATGGACTCTCTCGGCCACCTCGAGCTTCCAGCCGGAGTAAATATAGAAATTAAAATGTAAGGATTATTTTAATCCTTCTTAAAATAAAACCTCTATGAGAACAGAACGTAGTACATTAATGAGATATTCTCAGAGCTTAGGTAGATTGGTTTCTGTTTCAAAAGACAGATCTATTAGAAGTTACGAAGGTTATGGAAGAAAATCTGCAGTTATAAAAATTCCAGATAACCAAGCACATTTAACAGTAAGACGTTATTCTGCGCATGATTTCGGATACGAAAATGAATTAAATTCAGTTCATGTGGTTCGCGGAGGCCATGCGCATCATTTGCCTTTGCTGTCTTTTGATAGAATTCAAGGAGCGAATTTTACTTATCGGGGTTTTACGCCAGAAGGAGATAGTTGGAAATTTAGCGCAGAAAGTCCAGATCAAATGATAGGGTTCTTAGCCTCATTATTTAATCCCGGTCAATTGAGCAGTAGAAAAGGTATTGAAGTTGAATTTGTACCTGGCTCTAATCGATCAATGGGTAATAATCTTGACTTTTATAAATATATGGCAATGCACGTTGGTGCGCCTATAATATCTACCGCTGGGTCTCAGAGACCTGCAGCTGCAGCTTCTTAGTCTTGCAATGCCAGTCTTAGCTTCGCAAGGCCAGGCCTTGCGAAGCTAGTTTCAGGCCTTGCGAAGCTAGTTTAAAGAATAAATAAACTGCTATAATTGCCCGCAAGAGTGAGCATTGAGATAAATATGCAATTTAGCCTCAAGTTTTTTGTGTTATTATTATTCTTATGTCAGAGTCATCAATCCCAGAATTAACAAAAGATTATGATTCTCAAAATGGTCAATATCTACTTAGTTTGGGTAATAAAATTTTGTCGGTCAAGTTTAATGGCGATTCTGTAACAACAGCAATAATAAATAGGGATTTTGCAGCTAACCCTTTTGGAGAATCTGAAAATAATTCACCAGGAGAAACCACAGCATTATACAGAGGCGCTAGGGAGCTAATGCAGAATATGGCTAATGAGACAGGAAGCCCATTTAGATATGTGTTTACAACAGGAAATCCAAGGATGATTGAGTGGGGAATGATAACTGGGAATGAAATATTTGGTTGGGAAGAAATGGATATTCCCGACGATAAAGTTTATTTTAGAGGGCAAGTTGTAATTAAGCCTGATAATACAGGTGTTGTTTTAGATCAGACAGAGTTAACCTCTGAATAAATAAAATCCAAACTGCTATAATTGCCGGCATATGCCGAGCGTAAAGGAAAGATATCAAGCTGCGAAGAGCAGAGTAAATCCTGAAGGAATTGCTGTTACATCAGCAATCTTTACTGCATCGATTCCTTCGATTCTCCCAATTGAGATAGGTTTAACCACCGCAACACACATGTTATCTAGTGGTGATTTACCTAGAGCGGCATTAGTAGGGCTTTCAGGAGTAGCCAACGTTGCAAGCGTTGCTTTTGAAGCAAGAAATCTACGAGAAAGAGAATATAGTGCTAGTCCTTACGGAACAACTTTTAATATTATGACAGGAAAACCAAGGCTCTCTTCTGTCTTAGAACATGCGGGAAATCATGTTTATTTACAATTAACGAATCCAATAAACGCTATCGCAGTTTACAACCGTGATGACCAACTCTTAGTCGATAGTATTATTGCGACATCTCTAACGATTCCAGCATGGTTCATCCCATTCAATCTGTTGATTGCATCGGGGAGAATAGACCCTTTTGTTAATAGAATGAAAACAGTTAGGGAATCAGTAGTAGGAAAGATCAGGAGGAAAAGAAATGATTAGTAACCTGCTATAATTTTTTTATGCCTGAGGCATTGAAGCTGTTTGATAAGTTTAAAAAGTGGACAATAACTAATAAATATTTACTTCTAATTCTTCTTTGTTACTTCATTTTCAATTTAATTAATCTAACTTTACTTCCAATTTTTAATGATGAAGCTATTTACATCGACTGGGGATGGATTCAAACTCATTGGCCTGGCAAGGAGTACGACTCCTTAAGTGACGCTAAGCAGCCTTTAATGATTTGGCTTTTTGGAATTTTTTCTAACTTTTTTAGCGATCCGCTTTATGCTGGAAGATTTGTTTCTGTTTTGTTTGGAGCCGGATCATTAATAGGAATTTATTTGGTATCCAAAAAACTTTTTAATAAAAATACAGGGCTTATTGCTACATTTACATTTTCAGTAACACCTATTTTTGTATTTTTTAACAGACAGGCTTTGCTTGAAAGTGGTTTAGTTTGTGTTGGTGTTTGGGCATTCTATTTTCTTATGAGCTTTTTGGAAAAACCAGTTAATAAAAATGCGATCTTACTTGGTGTAATTTTAGGAATTGGATTTTTTATCAAATCTACAACTTTAATCTTTATTTTCACTGCATTTTTAATTATGTTAATTTTTGTTTTTAAACATAAAAAATACGATTACTTAAAGCCTATATCTATAATTTTAGCCTCGATTATCGCCGTTGATGCATTGCTTTTTATAAATCCTGTTTTCTGGCAAACACTTTCTAGTAACAGTAGATACTCATTTACATTTATGGAATTAGCCGGTTTACCTATTAAGGTTTGGGTAAATAATTTTCTAGGATTTATGGAGATTGGATTTTTCTCTATTACACCTTTAGTTTTTGTATCCGGGATTGTCGGCTTGTATTTGATTTTTAAGAATAAGATTAAGAATTTTAAAATATTTTTTATCTACTTTTTGGGAACTCTATTTCTTGAGATATTTTTAAATAAATCTCAGAGCAGTAGATACTTAGTTCCCTTTCTACCGTTTTTAATTATTTCGTCCTCTTATGTTTTTTATATTCTCTGGCGAAAAAATTCCATAAATAAATTAATAGTCGGGATTTGTTTGGTAATACCACTGATTTCTTCCTTATTTTTAGTTATTAATCCTAAGAATCATATTCTAAATATTTCAAAATTAACAAAATATTCTGAATTAATTTATTTAAGTGGCCAGACATCGGGAGTAGGAGTAAATGAGGCCGTGAATCACATAAAAGATAATGTAAATTCAAGAGTTGGAATAGTGGTTTTTGGTTTAAATGCTGGAAATCCTGAAAGTGCTATTAACGCATATGCTAATAAAACTGACAATTTATTAACTTTTCGTATGGATTCCAGGTTGTATCCGGGTATCGAAGCTTACCAATGTATGACCTCAAAATATCCTTTATTTTTTGTTACCAGAAATGGCGAGCTTCTGGGTATGGAAAAATTCTTTTATTTGGCTAAATCAATTCCAGCCTCAGATAATTATTCAATAAAAATTTACCAATTAAAGGAAAAATGTAGAGGAAAAAGTATTTCTTTTGACGACCTATATAAAGATACTATAACTGAAGTACTGATGATTAAGCCCCAGGTAAGATACTAAGCTAATCCTCTTGCAATTACGCACGACGTTAGCTATAATTACTATTACAAAATGGCTTTACAAACACAGGAGGTGATAGCTACATAGTTACTGTTTGAGTTTTTATTCTTACCTGAATAGAGCGACACTATGTGGTCGCTTTTTTGTTTGCAAAAAATTGCCTTGAATTTATATGCAGTCTCTAATAGGAATTAAGAAAGTACAGAGTCAAAGATTTTTAGAAAACGGAATGAGAATTCCGGTTACTCTTATTGATGTTAAAGACAATTGGGTTATGTCTGTAAAGACAAATGAACGCGATCATTATCAAGCTGTGCAGCTTGGATTTGGTATTAAGAAGAATGCAAACAAAGCATTATTGGGACACGCAAAAGGGGCTAAAAGAGATAAGGCCCCTAAATTTTTGAAAGAGGTAAGAATTAAAGACGACTCTGAGCTTCCCGAAGTTGGAGTTTCCCTAAACCCTCAGGAAGTATTTCAGCCAGGTGACATAGTTGATGTTACAGGTACATCTAAGGGAAAAGGTTTCCAAGGTGGAGTAAAAAGATACGGATTCCGTGGAGGACCCAAAACTCACGGTCAATCAGACAGATATAGAGCTCCAGGATCTATTGGACAGGGAACTACTCCAGGAAGAGTTTATAAAGGAAAGAGAATGGCAGGAAACATGGGAAATGACACAGTAACAGTAAGAGGCTTGAAGATAGTTGACGTTACTAATGACGGAGTTTTAGTAATTAAAGGGTTAGTTCCAGGAGTAATAAATGCACTAATAAAAATTGACAAAGTTGGAGAAGACAAGAAATTCGTTCCTCTCTTTAAAGATCCAGAGGTAGTGGCAGCGGAAGAAGCAGCATTAGCAGAGGCACAAGCTGCTGAAGCACCAGTAGAAGCTGTGGAAGAAAAAACAGAAGAAGTAGTTGAGGAAACCCCAGTTGTTGAGGTATCTACGGAAGATTCTGTAGAGCAGAATACTGAAGAGTCAGCAGTTGAAGAAACAGAAAACAAACAGGAAGGAGAATCATCCGACGCTAAAGCTTTGGATGACAAGGAAGATGGCAGCAAGTAGAGTTTCAAAAACAACAAAAGCGGCTCCTAAAAAGGCAGCCGTTAAAAAAGTTGCAGCACCAAAAGCTGTTAAGGCAGAAAAAGTTGAAGCAAGCGTTAAACCTGCGAAATCAGTCGGATTAAACGCTCCTATGTTTGATGTAAAGGGTGCAAAAGCTGGCACATTCGCACTTCCAAAAGAAGTATTTGGGGTAAAAGTAAATAACGCACTTATGGCGCAAGCCGTAAGAGTTTATTTAGCTAATCAAAGAGTTGGATCAGCCGTAACGCAAACAAGAGGAGAAGTTACAGGATCAACTAAAAAGATCTACAGACAAAAAGGAACAGGTGGAGCTAGACACGGAGGAAAGAGAGCTCCAATTTTCGTTAAAGGAGGAGTTGCTCATGGACCAAAACTTAGAGATTATTCTCTATCTATGCCACAGAAAATGAGAAAAGCAGCTCTTCTTTCAGCCTTATCACAAAGAGCAAATGATGGAGACATTAAAGTTTTATCTGGAGTTACAAAGATTGAAGGAAAAACAAAAAATATGCACCAATTAATTTCAAAAGTTACAGAAGACAAAAAAGGAAAAGGAAGAGTTCTCTTAGTTACATCTGCTGCTCCAAAAGAGCTTCCAAATGTTTATAGAAGCGCACGAAATATTGGAAATGTAGAAATCGTTAATGCAAAACTTCTCAATACATATGAAGTTTTAAAACATAAAAATTTATTATTCATGAAAGAATCAGTAGAAGTTTTATCGGGAGGAAGTAAATAATGAACATTATTATTTCACCATTAATTACAGAGAAATCTATGTTGGATGCGGGAGCAGGCAAATTTACTTTTAAAGTTGCAAAAAATGCTAACAAAACTGAAATTAAAGATGTAGTTGAGAAAAGTTTTTCAGTAAATGTTACACATATTTCAACAAATATTTTAAAAGGAAAAAAACAAAGAGTAGGAGCAAGACGCGCAGAGGTAAAAGTTTCTGATTATAAAAAAGCAGTTGTAACTGTTAAAAAAGGACAAAAAATTGGATTATTTGAATTAGGTGGAGGGGAAGATAAATAACCCATTCGGCAAGCTCAGGGTTTGAATCGAAATAAAATATGAAATTAAAAACTATTAGAAAGAAAAATTCAGGTAGAAGTAACGGAAAAGTAGTAGTTCGCCATCAGGGTGGAGCACATAAAAGATTTCTTAGAAAAATTGATTTCAAAAGAGATAAATCATTAGTGGTAGGTCGTGTTGTTTCAATAGAATATGATCCAAATAGAACAGCTGATATTGCACTCGTTCACTATGCAGATGGAGAAAAAAGATATATAATAGCGCCCAACGATTTAAAAGTTAACGCTAAAATTAAATCCGGAGAAAATGTAGATGTGAAAGTAGGAAATAGTCTTCCTCTTAAAAATCTTCCGGTCGGAACAGTAGTTCACAATGTAGAGTTAACTCCAGGTAAAGGTGGGCAGATCGCAAGAGGGGCTGGAACAGGAGCAATCATTCAGGCAAGAGAAGGACAGTTTGTGCATTTAAAACTTCCTTCAGGGGAAGTTAGAAGAGTCAGAGGAGAATGTATGGCGACTGTTGGGGTAATTTCTAATTTGGATTGGAAAAACGAAGTATTCGGAAAAGCGGGACGAAAAAGACACATGGGAATTAGACCTACTGTAAGAGGAATTGCCATGAATCCGAGAGCTCATCCACATGGAGGAGGAGAAGGACGTTCCGGAATTGGACTTAAGAGTCCAAAAACATATGCAGGTAGAAAAGCTGTTGGAAAAACTAGAAATCCAAAAAAGTATTCTAATTCAGCAATTTTAAGTAGAAGGGCGAAAAGAAAGAAATAATATGGCAAGAAGCGCAAAAAAAGGTCCATTCGTGGACGCAAAATTAGTTAAAAAAGTTAATATGCAAAAGCAGACAGGGGACAAGACTGCAATAAAAACATGGGCAAGAGCATGTCAAATTCCGCCAGAATTTGTAGGCCATAATTTTGCAGTTCATAATGGTAGAAATTTTATAAATGTTTTTGTAGTAGAAGGAATGGTGGGTCATAGGTTAGGAGAATTTTCTCCAACTAGAACATTTAGATCACATGGAAGAATAGTGGCTCGAGAAATTTCTAAGACATAAAGGAATAAATTAATATGCAGCAAACAGCAAGATTAAAAGAAATTAGAACAAGTACAAGAAAAGTAAGATTAGTAGCTGATGCTATTAGAAACTTAAGTGTTCCTGAAGCATTGGACGCTTTAACAGTGATTGAAAAAAGAGGAGCATATGATTTAGAAAAAGCATTGCGTTCTGCTGTGGCAAATGCAGTAAATAATTCAAAAATGGAAAAAAATAATTTAAAAATAAAAAGTATTGATATCGGTGAAGGAACTTCTTTAAAAAGATTTAGACCTTCTACAAGAGGAAGAATTCATAGATATAAGAAAAGAAGTACAAACATAAAAATTACTTTAGAGGAGGTAGCAAAATAAGATATGGGTCATAAGGTAAATCCAAAATTATTTAGAATAGGACCACTTTATAACTGGGACAGTAGATGGTTTGATGACAGAAACTATGCTGCAACTCTTTTGGATGATTACAATTTAAGAAAATCTATTACTGAAAGATTAAAAGGAGCTGGGGTTTCTACTGTTGAGATTGAAAGAAGTATTAACAGTATTAAAATAACTGCTTATGTTTCAAAACCAGGAATGGTTATTGGACGAGGTGGAGCGGGGCTTGAGGAATTAAAGAAATATTTAGTAGAACTTCTTTCAAAAAATAAATCAAAGAAGAATTTGCCAAAAATGGATATCAGAATTGAACCAGTTAAAGAACCAAATCTTGATGCATACCTTGTAGCGAAAAATATTTCTGATCAATTAGCAAGAAGAATGCCACATAAAAGAGTTATGGGGCAAGCAGTGGACCGCGCTATGGCGTCAGGAGCATTAGGAATTAGAGTAATTTTATCAGGAAGAATTGGTGGAGCTGAAATTGGAAGACGAGAAAAACTTCAGCAAGGAACAGTTCCGTTATCAACAATTAGGGAGCATGTAAATTATGCTAGTGTTCCATCATTAACTAAAAAAGGATATATCGGAGTAAAGGTTTGGATTAATAGAAAGGAAGAATAATGTTAACACCAAGAAGAGCAAAATTTAGAAAACAGTTTAGAGGAAATTTACAAGGCTATGCACATGCTGGAACAGAAATTTCTTTTGGAGATTATGGATTAGTAGTTGAGCAAACTGGCTGGATTACAGCTCGCCAGATTGAGGCAGCAAGAAGAGCGATTACTCATTATACTCAAAGAGGTGGACGCGTTTGGATAAGAATATTTCCAGATAAGCCAATCAGTAAGAAACCACCTGAAGTTAGAATGGGTGGAGGAAAAGGAGATATTGCAGAATTCGTAGCACCAGTTAAATCAGGAAGAGTTTTGTTTGAGATGGCGGGAGTAAGTGGTGAAGTTGCGCATGCGGCATTGCGTCTCGCATCACACAAAATAGGATTGAAGACAAGAATAGTTGATAAAGGATAAATTATGAAGAAAGATATTAAAGACAATAGTAGTAAAACTGAAAAAGATTTAAAAGATCTTTTGAAAACTAAAAAAGAAGAGTTATTTAAATTAAATTTAGATAATAAGCAAAATAAATTAAAGAATACTAGAGTAATTTTTAACACTAGAAAAGAAATTGCAAGAGTTATGACATTAATTAGGGAAAAAGAATTAGCAGCAGAAGTATCAAAAAATGTGGAGGTTAAAGAATAATGAAAATATTTGAAGGAATAGTAGTAAGCGGAGGAAAGAATAATACTGTAGTGGTTGAGGTAAGTAGAAGAACACCTCATCCTTTATATGGAAAACTTATGAGACTTAGCAAGAAGCTTAAAGCTGATACTGGTAGCTTTGAAGTTTTGATTGGAAATAAGGTAAAAATAGTTGAAACAAGACCAATGTCTAAAGATAAGTATTTTAAGATTATGGAAATAGTTCCAGAAATACATGTTAAAAAAACTGTTAAAAAAGTTGAAGCACCTAAAGAGGAAGTAAAAGCAGAAGTTAAAAAAACTGTTGTTAAAGCATCAGCTAGAAAAACAAAAACAGCAAAGAAGGAGAGTAAATAATGGTACAGCATAGAACAATGTTAAAAGTCGCAGATAATAGTGGCGCAAAAATATTACAAGTAATTCAAGCTAGAAATGGATCTAAGAGAAAGTTTGGTTACATTGGAGATGTTATTAAATGTGTTGTTAAAGACGCTACTCCAACTGGAACAGTTAAGGAAAGTGAAATGGTAGAAGCAGTACTTGTTAGAAGTAGAAAAGAGTTTAAAAGACCAGATGGATCTTATATTAGATTTTCAGATAATGCAGCAGTAGTTATTGATAACAGAAAAGACAAGAATCCAGTTGGAACTCGTATCTTTGGACCAGTTGCAAGAGAAATTAGAGATAAAGGATTTATGAAAATTTCAAGTATGGCTGTAGAGGTGTTATAATATGAAACTTAAAAAAGAAGACGAAATAATTGTAATAAGAGGAAAAGATAAGGGAAAAAGAGGAAAGGTTGAAAAAGTTTATTCAAAACTCGATATGGTTTTGGTTCCTGGACTAAATCTTTATAAAAGACATTATAAATCTAGAGTTCAAAACAAGCCATCGGAAATTATTGAAATAACAAAACCTTTTAAGGTAAGCAATGTTTCACTGGTTTGTCCAAATTGTCACAAGGAAACAAGGATTGGATATAAAATAGAAAATAAAGAAAAAGTAAGGATTTGCAGAAAGTGCAATAAAAAAATATAAATATGGATAACTTAATGACAAAATATAATACAAAGATAGCAAAGGATTTGCAGAAAGAATTAGATATAAAAAATTTCTATGCAACTCCTAAGCTTAAAAAAATAGTGGTTAATATTGGAGTTAAGGATGCATTAGCTGATAAGAAGAATGTAGAAAGTGCACAAAATATTTTAGCTCAAATAACAGGACAAAAACCAAAAGTTACTGCGGCTAAGAAATCTATCGCTACTTTTAAATTAAGAGAAGGAGATAAAGAGTTTGAACAGAGATATATAGGTGGAATAACTTATGAATATGCAGATAGTAATAAAAATGGAAATAAAGAAGGATATGATACAACTATAAATGCTGCAAACATAGGTTTAGATGTAAGATATA
>CAZMGC010000011.1:0-1368 GCA_964565795.1 uncultured Gammaproteobacteria bacterium | reverse complement strand
CGGCTAAGAAATCTATCGCCACTTTTAAATTAAGAGAAGGAGATAAGATAGGAGCAGCGGTAACTTTAAGAGGAAAAAGAATGTATGATTTTTATGAAAAATTAGTTGGTATAGTTCTTCCTCGTTTAAGAGATTTTAGAGGTGTGTCAGTAAAAAGCTTTGACGGACGCGGAAATTATTCATTGGGATTTTCAGAGCCAATTGTTTTTCCTGAAATCGATCCATCAAAGTTAGAAAGAACTCAAGGCCTAGAAATAACAATCGTAACAAGTGCAAGAACAAATGAGGAAGGAATGGCTCTCCTAAAAGCATTAGGAATGCCTTTTCAAAAATAATATATGGCAAAAACATCAAATACAGTTAGCGCTAGAAGAAAACCAAAATTTAGTACAAGAAGTAAGAACGTATGTAATATTTGCGGAAGAAACCGCTCGTTTATGAGAAAATTTGGAATTTGCAGAATTTGTTTTAGGGAGTTAGCATCGAAAGGAGAATTACCAGGAGTAATAAAGGCTAGCTGGTAGGTTTTTAGATTATGAATCATTCAGTATCTGACTTTTTAATTAGAATAAAAAATGCTTCACTTGCAAGAAGACGTGAGGTAGATCTTCCTTATTCAAATATTAATAAGGAGATAGGCAGAGTATTGCAAAAAGAAGGATATTTACAGGAAATTAAGGAAACTAAAGATGGTGCAAAGAGAGGATTGCATGCTGTGATCTCTTATGAAAAAAGAACACCAGTCCTATCAGATGTAGTTATAATCTCTAAACCATCATTAAGAGTTTATAAGCCATCAAAGAAGATTAATGATATTGAAAGAAGAGGAAGACATAAGGTTATTCTTTCGACAAGCCAAGGTGTGATGAGCGGATATGACGCTAAAAAGAAAGGATTAGGAGGAGAAATATTGTTCGAAATTTGGTAGCGAACAAATTAAATATACATATGTCAAAAATTGCTAAAATACCAGTAGAAATTAAAGAAGGAGTACAGGTTAGTCTTGAAGGAAATAGTATTAAGGTAACTGGATCAAAAGGAAATCTTTCTTTTGGAATTCCAAGTGGAGTCACGGTAAAAATTGAAGAAGGAAATGTTTTAGTTACTACAACTGATGGAAGTGAAAAATCTAGAGCATTGTCGGGACTTGTTAGAGCATATGTTGCAAATATGGTAAAAGGAGTAAGCGACGGTTTTTCAAAAAAGCTTGAAATGACTGGAGTAGGATATAGGGCACAAGCATCAGGAAATACTTTAACTTTGGCAGTTGGATTTTCTCATCCAGTAGTTATAAAGGCAGATCCAACAATTAATTTTGCGGTAGAGGAAAATGTAGTTACAGTAAGTGGACCAGATAAAGCAATCGTC
>CAZMGC010000010.1:3783-26502 GCA_964565795.1 uncultured Gammaproteobacteria bacterium | reverse complement strand
GCAAAGAGGCTTTTTAATAAGATTTGGATATCATTTTTTGCTTCGCTTTTCTTTGCTCTGAATAGCATCTCTTCCCAATCAATTACATGGGTTGCGGCAGTTGGGGGATTACCTGCTACTACATTTTTAATAATATCTCTAATTTTTTATGTGATTTTTCTAAGTGAGAATAAAAGGAAATATGTTTATTTATCGTACTTATTTGGCCTAATTTCACTTCTTTTCAAGGAGAGCGCTCTCTTTTTGTTTATTCTTTATCCTGTTTCTTATTTTTTATTTAAGGAGAAGATTAAGATCAGGGAATTCTTAATTGTTCATTCCCCTTTAATTTTTTATGGGGGATTAATTGCGGTATTTAGATACCTTGGTTTATTTTTTAGAAATGATAATGCGGTGGGTTTTGTAGGGGTTAGTGATAATCCAATCAGATCAGCATTAGTGCATATTGTCTTGTATCCTTTGACTTCTTTATTTCAAATATTTGTCCCTCCAACAGATTTATACAACCTAACACCTCTAATTATTAAAACTCAGTATAAATTTTTAATTGATTCTCCAGCTAGAGATTTAGTAGCGCAAAGTATTGTTGCGGATATGGTTTCTTCAATTGGCGCGTTTTTAATTTTAGGAGTTATTTTGTTTATTGCTATTAGAGCTAATGATAGATTTACGAAAAAAGGAATTATCTTCATGATTTTATTTTTCTTCTTAAGTCTCCTGCCATATGTTGTGGTTCATAGAGACAGTTCGTATCTCTCGTCAAGATATTTTTATGTTTCTGCAATTTCAGCGGGTATAATTTTTGGTCTTTTCATGAATTACATAATAAAACTTAATAAATTACTGATATTTATTGTTGTGCCGTTAGTTTTTGTTTATTTGAATCACAATATAGGAATAATAAAAAAAGAAATAACTTTTCAGAGTGAGATAGCAGTGCAACGGAAAGCAGTCTTAAATGGAATATCAGAAATTTATCCAAATCCAGAGAATAATTCAATCTATTATGTAATAAGTGACAGGAATTATTATGGAAATATCACTAATCCTTTCCAGAATGGCTTAGGATATGTTCTCGCAGTATGGAATTATGACTCAGGAAAAATTCCATCAAGTTTTTTAACTGAAAATTTCCTTTGGGATTTGGGAGCTGAAGGTTATGATTCGAGGGGAAATTTAGGGTTTGGCTATTTTCAGGATATGGATAAAATGGTTGGTGTAATTAATTCCGAAAAACTTTCGCCGGAAGTAATACATGGATTTTTTATAGATAGTGCAAATAATAAGGTAATTGATATCACAAGAGAAAGTCGTGAGAGGGTTGCAACGGTAAGCTCAAATCTAAATGATTAATTTATTCAAAAAAAATATAGAGATACTTTTAATCTTTATTTTAAGCCTCACGCCTATTTGGTGGCTTAGAAATGGGGAAATAATAATAGGACACGATTCCGGATTTAGGCTTAATTATCTAGAACACTTAAGGAATTTATCTTACTCCTGGAATGCAAATCACAATTTCGGATCGGATTGGGCTATTTTAAAAGGTTTTTTAATAATTCAAGCTCCAGAGTCTTTTTTTAGTTTTATTTTTCGTTCTGTTTGGCTTGGGGAAATTGCTACATTTATTTTCTGGTTTTTCATCATGGGATTATCGATGTATATAGCCATAAAGGCACTTTTTCCTGAAAAGGAGTTTGCCCTCGCGAGAATAGTTGGGAGCATTTTCTATATGTACAATTTTTTCATTCTTCAGGGTTGGTTTATTGCTGAGAGAGCAAAATTTTCATTATTCGCCGCGCTACCATTAGGATTTTTAATAATTTATAAAGCCCTTAACAAGCAATATTCACTTCTAAAATCTACTATTTATTTTAGTATATTAACATTCTTTTTAAATGGTGGTGGATCGCCGCCTCTTTATGGATCGTTAATTTTAACGTATGCGATAACATTTATTTTTTTAACACTTATTAATATTAGAAAAAATGGAGCAACAGAAATTATTTACTCTATTAAGTTGATTTTGTGTTTATTTTTAGGATTTTTCTTCATTAATTCCTATTTTATACTTCCACAAATTTATGCAGCGCTTAATTCATACTCTGGAATGCTGTCTTCGATAGGAGGTATTTCGGGAATTCTTGCATGGGAGAGGGCGATTAATAAATACGCAAGTATTTTAAATCTCTTAAGGCTTCAGGGAATTCCGGATTGGTACGATAATCCTAGCCACGTATATGCGAATGATTTTACGACTAACCCGTTTCTCATAGTCTTAAGTTTTATTCCAATCCTCACAATTCTCGTAGGCTTATCTATAATAAAAATTTCGCAATTAAAAGAAAAATCTAAGGTTATCTTTGTGCTCTTAGCGATTCTTCTTATTGGAATAATTTTTGCTTCAGGATCTCATCCTCCTTTTGGGTTTATTTATATATTTTTAGTAGAGCACTTGCCTGGTTTTGCTATATTTCGTTCTGCCATATATAAGTTTGGTCCAGCTTTTTGGATGTCTGCAATATTCCTCTTTGCGATTTACCTAAACTTAATTGTGAATAAATATATTAAAAATAAAAAATTGTACAACTTGGCTATTATTGGAAGCACAGTTTTTGTGTTGTTGTTTCATTTTCCATATTTTACTTCAAATTTCTTTAATTTTAATAACCCGTTTACCACAAAGGTTAAAATTCCTGAATACATTCATGAGACAAATTCATACTTAAATAATTCTACGGAGGAAACAAACGTTTTACTTTTACCTAGGCTTGATCCTTATTACAGAGTTGATAGTTATGAGTGGGGTTTTTGGAGTTTAGAGCCAATTTCTAAATTATCGCTAAATCATCCTGTTATTTCAAATGATACTGTCTCACCGGAAATAATTAATGAAATTTACGAATCAGATGATCCAAATTACATTGACAGAGTTTTGGGAAGATTTGGAATTAATAAAATAATTTTAAGAAAAGATATCGTATATAACGACAAAAAAACAAAAATAAATGAATTAAATTCTCAAGCTAAAACTATACTAGAAAATAAAAATGTTTCCTTAGATAAGAAATTTGGTCAATGGGAGATTTATAATTTTAATTCATCAAGCTATATCCCGTTTGTTTCATTACCGGAAATTGTTGTAAGTGCAAATGTAAATAAAAAATATTTAAAAACTATTCTTGAGACCCAGAAAAATAAAAAATCCCTATTGGTTTTTAACGAACCAGAAAATAACACTAATGCTTCGTTAATTGAAGAAATATCATCAAAAACCTATATAGAGCCTGAATGTTATCTTTGTCAAAATAGAGAATTTGAGGATCAAAAAAATTTGGTTCTGATTAATGATGCAAGTATTTTACCGGGATCTACTTTTTATAAATTTAAAATAAATAAAGAAAATAAATTGAGAGCTAAGTTTAGTATTGGAGCACCTAAAATCGACCTGAGTCTTGCACTAGCGAATAATAGAATCGCTGAGTATAGAGCTTTGGCAAAAAACGAAAATTTACCCCTAGAGCGGAAAGAACAACGATTAAAGGATTTATCAAAAAATTACAGATCGGAAATTATAAATGCTATTAACGGAGCGAAAGAGTTAAGTAGTATTGAGAGAAATAAATATAACGTTAAAATTTATTCCTATCTGGATAGCCAAATTGATTATTTAAAGGATGTGGGTTTTGATTTGAATATTCCTGAAAATCAGAACTTAGAATCTTTCATAGAAAAAGAGAAGATAAATTTAAGTAAAGATATTTGGTATTCGACAGATCAAAATAAAAAACTGATTGTAAACATAAATAATGAAGGAAAATATTTGATTGGTTCATTTATAGACAATCGGGAGGAAACATTTTTGTTAGATGGGAAACAAATTACTTTAAATAAATATCTTAATCTCTCAAAAGGATTTCATTTATTAGAAATTAGAAGAAAGTACGAATCTGATAATACTGAGATTAAATTGGATGTTAATAAAAGGATAGAGGTTCGGCATCTTGGAAATGGATCAAATAAAGACCACATGTTAACATTTGAATACTATACAGACAGGGATACATTTTTAGATTTGGAAATAAATGGAAAAAAATTAGATAAAATTGCCATAGAGCTAAAGCATCATGCGGAACCAAGAGTACATACTCTAAGGTTGGGTAAAGGACTTGATCTTGATGGATCTAAGGTTTTTCTTACAAACAACGATAATACTAACGATTCATTGCGAATTAAAGATGTCAGGCTGGAAGAGGTCTATGATCCAAATATATTTTTACTAAAAGATGGTGTATCTGATGGTTTAGGGGCTCCAGAGATTTCTTATAAAAAAGTCAACCCAACTAGAACTGAGGTTAAAATAAAAAATGCCTCTTCCCCATATGTTTTAACTGTTAATAATTCTTTTAGTCCCGGATGGAAAATTTATGAGGGGAATAAGAATATTCTATCTATCTTCTTTAGTAAAAAAGTTTTTGAAGATAACCAAATAAAAAGTAATGGTTACTCAAATAGTTGGTATATTGATAAGAATGGGGATTATGAACTTACTATCTTTTATGAGCCTCAAAAAGCATTTTATATTGGAGGAATATTATCTTTATTAACGGTGCTGGTAATGGTTTATTTCTTATTAAGAATGAGGGGTAAAAATGAATAAGCAGATTTGGAAAAACAAGGTAAATATAACCCTTCTAATTTGTTTATTTATTTTAACTTTTCTATCAACGCTTCCATATTTTAATATTTTATTTAGCCCTCAATTAATTTTATTAATAGCCATAAGTTTAATAATTTCAATTCTTGGATTTTCATCAAGATATATTTTTGGAATAGCATTTTTAATAATGCTTTCAGCGGTCTTTACTCTTTTATTTGTAAATAGTTTAGTAGCTGAAAAAATCGCATTTTATGGATACACTATACTAGCCTTAGGTTTTTTCAGGAGTATTTACAGGAATATATATAAAAATGAAAAAGTTAATTAAATTCATTCCTCTTGTAATTTTTATTGTTTTATTTTCTCTTCCATTTGTTTCGAAAAATCCATTAGTTGCTCATGATTGGCCTTTATTATTTAAGGAATCACGAAGCTTTTCGCCTTTCTGGTATATGGCTTGGGACTATATGGGAAATGGAGGAATTGGCGTAGCTGCATTTAAGACCTTATGGATAGACCTATATGCTAATTTTGTTTATTTTATTTCTAACACATTAAATATTCCTTGGTATTTGTCACAGAGGATATTCTGGCTAATTCCATTTCTCATTTTATCTCTAGTCTCTTCTTTCAAATTTTCCAAGTTATTCATAAAAGATGACTCATTTAGAGTTATATCTTCATTAATTTACACTTTTAACACATATATCTTATTAATAGTTGCTGGGGGGCAATTTGGAATAGCCTTTTCGTACGCAATTGCTCCAATTGTTTTACTCAACTTAATAAATCTTTTTGAAAGACCAAATAAAAATAATTTTGTTATTTCCGCACTGTTTTCCGGAATTATTATTGCCTTAGATCCTAGAGTAGCACTCTTATCTTTTGCAATTGCTTTATTATGGTTTATATTTAATTTTAATAAGCTTAGCTCTAGGAAAATAATCTCTTTGGTCCTAAATTTTTTAATTGCAGGGCTAATTAATTTTTACTGGATTTTGCCAGTTATTTATTCAATTATTTCTAAATCATCGTCAGGCGATATAGCGTCTTATTCGTCATTAGCCGGGGTAAAATTTTTAAGTTTCGCAACATTAGAAAATACTATTTCGTTTTTGCACCCAAACTGGCCGGAAAATATTTTTGGTAAAATATATTTTCAAAGGCCAGAGTTTTTGATAATAACACTCTTCGCTTTTGGCTCCTTAATCTTTAAAGTTAAAAAAGAAATTAATTTTTTAGTTTTTGTTTCACTTATCGGAATCTTTTTTGCAAAAGGAACAAATGATCCTTTTGGAGAAATTTATTTGTGGCTTTTTCAATATCTTCCTGGTTTTACTTTATTTAGAGATTCTACAAAATTTTATCTTTTAATTGCAGTTTCATTCAGCATTCTTATTCCATTTTTCCTCAATTCAGTTTCTGAAAAGTTTGGAAAAACTAAATACTTAATGATTGGATTTTTCACCTGTTTCTATTTAATTTTACTAAGGCCAATTTGGACCGGTGAATTAACTGGGATATTTAAACCTAGGGAAATTCCACAGGAATATGTTTTTTTAAATTCTGAAATTAAAAATTTTAAAGAAACTACTTCTGAATATGCATTTTCAAGAGTGCTTTGGGTACCAAAAAGACCGAAATACGGTTATTTTGACCCAAGTATTCCATCATCAGATTCGGAAGTGTTATTCAAGGGAAAAGCTGTTGAGAAAATTACAGAGGAAGAGCTCGCGAATTACTCGATCGGCTACATAATAGTTCCAACTGACCCAGATGGAGAAATATTTCTTAAAGACCGGAGATACAGCGAGACAGAAAGAAGAAGAATTATTAATAAGGTTGAAAAAATAGATTATCTTCAAAGAATGAATAGGCAGGATTCATTTAAGGTTTACTTAACTTACTCCCAGCGGGATCTTTTCTCGGCACCTTTATTATTCGATGATTTGGATAGAAGTTTGTTCATCTCATGGGAGTTTAAAAATCCGGCAGAATATATTCTTAAATTAGAAAATGCTAAAAAAGGAGATTTAGTTGTTTTCTCTCAAGGATTTGATAGCGGCTGGACAGCAAAAGGAGATGGGTTTGAGGCTAAAAGTGAGGTAGCAGAGCGGAATTTAAATAGTTTTAGATTACCAAAAGACGGAAGTTATAATTTAGAAATTTACTATAAACCTCAAGAATGGGTGAACATAGGAATTTTAATAAGCGGGGGAGCGCTATTAGTTCTAGTCTTAGTTTTAGCGTTGTCTTACAGCCCAAGAAAGTCTTGAGGCAGTTGTCTGTCTTGCGGTTTCCGCCGGGGGATTAATTAAATATCTCAAATCTCTAACAGAAAAATCTGCCTCTACGGCGTCTCCTTCGGGTCTTTCAACTAGTGTACGTATTCTGTATTGTCCATCTGAAAAAGTAGCTCTTGTAAAAGTGTATCTGGCATCATCGCCTTGATATGAAGGATGTTCAATGTCTCCAAATTCGACTTCAACCCAATGAGGCCAAGACATAGTAAATGGACCCGGATTCCCGACGTATCTCATGGTTGGCCCAACTCTTTTAGTAGATCTTCTGAGCTCTATTCCTTCACTACCTGCAGCTTTTACAGTCCTATCAAGTTGTCCTGGGTGTATCCAAGCTATTCCAGTAGGGGACTTTGGATATGGAGCATCAACTATAATGTTTGTAACTCCAAGAGCATCTAATAAAGGCTCAATCCTGGCACCTGCAGGTATAGGTGCCTCCATAAGTGGTCTTGTGTCTGAAAATGCTTCTGCTGTTGGCATACTCGAGCAAAATTATATACGCTTTTAGCAGATTGTCAATAGAAGCTCGTAGATTTTGATTAAATGTATAAAAATGATAAAATTAGGTTTGGAATCCCAAAAATTATGATTAGTTATGTTATTCCAGTATTTAACGAAGAGGAAAGTGTACTTCATTTTTACGAAGAGCTTCTTAAGCACGCAAAAGAATTATCTAAAGAATATGAAATTATTTTTATCGATGATGGATCAAAGGATAAGACACTTGAGCTTGTTAAGGAGCTTGAAAAAAAAGATTCCAAGATAAGAATTTATTCATTCAGAAGAAATCATGGGAAAGCTGAAGCTCTTACCTTTGGGTTTCAAAAAGCTAATGGAGATTTGATTGTTACGATGGATGCAGATCTTCAGGATAAGCCTTCTGAGGTCCATAAGTTAATCGAAAAACACAAGGAGGGTTTTGATATGGTTTCTGGTTGGAGAAAAGACAGAAAAGATTCTTTTGCCAAAATTATTTTTTCAAAAGTATTTAACTTAGTAGCTTCAACTTTCTGGGGGGTAAAACTTCATGATTACAATTGTGGCTTGAAGTTATATGTAAGTGAAGCTGCAAAATCTGTAAATTTATATGGAGGAATGCATAGATTTATTCCACTTCTCGTAGCGCAAGAAGGGTTTAAGGTCACGGAAGTGCCCGTGATTCATGACGTTAGACGCTGGGGAAAATCTAAATACGGAGCTATAAAAGTTTTAACGCAAATGCCTGATATGATGACAATGGTTTTTTTAAGTAAGTATAGTAAAAGACCTCTCCACTTCTTTGGATTCTTTGGAGGGTTACTGGTTTTCCTAGGGTTAATAATATTAATTTATCTTTCTCTTATTCATTTTCAAGGAGAATCAATTGGAAGACGTCCACTTCTTTTTCTAGGAATGCTTTTAATTATTTCAGGACTTCAAGCTGGGTTTACTGGATTAATCGCAGATCTGGTCTTAAATATAAATAGTAAAAATGAAAATGAATCAAAAGTACTCTTAAAATACCAGAGCTAAATGGATTTAAAACCACAGGACTTACTATTCCTAATAGTTTTTTTCTTACTCTTCATAAAAAGAGATCCTAAATTTTTCGTTATTGCTGGCTTATCGTGTATAGCTCTATCAATTCCATTGTTTTCTCAATGGGTATTTTTTACGGCCCAAAGACTTGTCTGGTTTGCATTTCTCTTCTTCCTTACAGCAGTAGTTTTAAATTTAATAAAACTTCGTCATAATAAATAAATGAGAATTGGAATCGACGTTAGTCAGGTTGTATATTCAGGAACTGGGGTAGCAAACTACTTAGAGAAATTGGTGGAAAATTTACTTAAGTTGGATACTAGAAATGAATATATATTATTTTTTTCATCTTTAAGGCGAGACTTAGATCTTTCGCTTTTTAATGTTCAAGAAAGCCCCAGAGTTACGATAAAAACATTTAAGTTTCCTCCGTTAGTATTAGACTTAATCTGGAACAGACTTCATATTCTTCCAATAGAGTGGCTAATAGGGGATGTAGATATTTTCATAACCTCTGACTGGACAGAGCCACCTACAAGAAAAGCTAAAAAGGCGACTATAATATATGACTTAATCGTTTACAAAAATCCAGAAGAAACAGCAAGAAAAATAATTGATACTCAAAAAAGAAAAATCAAATGGCTGAAAAAAGAGTCAGATGTAATTTTTACGATTTCAGAATCGAGTAAAAAAGATATTGAAGAAATACTTAAAATTGATAAAGAAAAAATAAAAGTAGTATATCCTGCAGTTTAAATATGAAGATAGGAATTAATGGATACGAGGCTGTTGTTCCAAGGTTTGGTTACAACAAAGACACAGGGCTTCCAAATAGAGTTGGAAGCAGTCTTTATTGTTTCGAGCTTTTAAAAAATCTTGAAAAAATTGATAAAAAAAATTCCTATGAGATTTATTTACCCCAAAATCCAACCAAAGATTTGCCTAAGTCTAGTGATAACTGGAAATATAGAATTCTTCCAAATAGAAAAATGTGGACTCTTACTTCTCTTTCTTTTGAATTAATGAAAAATAGATCGCTTGACGTTTTTTTTACTCCCACGCACTATCTTCCTCTTTTTGCTCCTAAAAAATCTGTGGTGTCAATTTTAGACGTTTCTTATTTATATTTTCCAGAGCTCTTTAAGAAAAAAGACTTAATTCAGCTTAAGAAATGGACAGAGCATTCTGCTAATAAATCAAGGAAAATTTTAACAATAAGCAGTTCAAGTGGGAGTGATATAATCAAGGAATACAGGGTTTCAGAAGACAAGGTTGAGGTAATTTATCCGGGAATTAATACGAGTTTGGGTACAGGGAATACATTAAAAATGGAAGACATAGAGAAAAAATTTGGTATAAAAAGTAAATATATTCTTTTTGTGGGAACAATCCAACCCCGAAAAAACATAAAACGCCTAATTGAGGCTTATTCGAAAATTGATACAGAAGTTAGTTTGGTTATAGTCGGAAGACGAGGATGGCAATACGAGGAAATTTTAAATGCTCCCGAAGTGTTTGGTGTAAAAGAAAAAGTTAAGTTTCTTGAAAATGTTTCAGACGAAGATTTACCAAGTCTTTACAAAAATGCAGAATTTTTTATTCTCCCAAGTCTTTATGAGGGGTTTGGAATTCCAGTTTTAGAAGCTATGAATTATGGGACTCCAGTTATAACGAGTAAGATTTCAAGTCTTCCTGAGGTGGGAGGGGATGCTGCTCTATACATAGATCCTGAAAGTGTTTCAGATATAGCTTCCAAAATGGAAAAACTACTTAAGGACAGTGATTTACGCCAAGAATTAATCAGGAAAGGGAAAAAACAAGTGGAAAAATTTTCCTGGGAAAAATCAGCAGCCCAAACATTAAAAGTTTTAGAGGAGGTAGCAAATGGGTAAAGTTGGTAGAAGGACAAAAGCTCTAAGCTTGGAGCTGGTTAATGGAATTTTAATTTGGATTGTTGGATTTGTTCCGAGTCATCATTTAAGAAGATTTTCATATAGAGTTTTTGGAATGAGAATAGGACGTGGTTCTACGATTCATATGGCGCTTTCTACATATAATCCAAACGGAATTGAAATTGGGAGTGATACGATAGTCGGAGAATGGGCAGTTTTAGATGGACGAGATTCACTTAAGATTGGAAATCATGTAGATATTGCAACAGGGGTTATGATCTACAATTCAGAACATGATATTAATGATGAAAAATTTAAAGCAGTAACATCTCCAGTAGAAATAGAGGATTATGTGTTTATTGGGCCACGAGCGATAATATTGCCAGGAGTTAAGATTGGAAAAGGTGCCGTAGTTGCAGCTGGGGCAGTGGTTACAAAAGATGTTGGAGAGTTTAAGATAGTTGGAGGGGTTCCCGCAAAAGAAATTGGAGAAAGAAGGAATCGCGATCCCCAATATAAATTAGGTAGAGCTGCTTGGTTTAGATAATGACATTATCAATCGTAATTTTAAGCTACAATACCCCGGATTTAATAAAAGATTGTGTTAATTCATTAATCGATCAGTTTGGTTCTGAAATTGATGAGAATATAGTTGAGATAATAATCGTAGATAATGCGTCAGAAGAAAAAAATCTTAAAGAGGTTGAAGAGCTTACTAAAAATAAAAAGGTAAAATTAATTAAGAGCAATGAAAATTTAGGATTTGGTAGGGGATGCAATTTAGGAGCTGAGAATTCAAAAGGTGATTTTGTATTGTTCCTAAATTCCGATACTAAGACTTTAGATAAAGGTTTTTTGCGAATGGTTGAGTACCTTAAGGAGAATGAAGAAATCGCGATTCTTGGAGGAAAGCTAACTAATTTTGATGGGACTCCGCAAGTTTCTGTTGGAAAATTCTATACACTATCAAATTTCTTTATTATGATTTTTGGAGGAGAAAGATTTGGTCTATTAAAATCAAGTCCAAATAAAATTTGTGAAGTCGATTGGGTAGCTGGAGCAAATTTTATGGTAAATAAAAATTTGTTTAATAAAATAGGGGGTTTTGATAAAAATATTTTTATGTATGTTGAGGATATGGAGCTCTGTTTTAGGGCAAAAAAGAATGGATATAAAACATATTTTTATCCAGATGTAAAAGTCTTACACAAGGAGCAGGGAAGTAGTAATAAAGGATTTGCGATAGTTAATATTTATAAAGGTATTTTATATTTTTATAAAAAACACCAAAGTAAATTAAGCTATCATATTGTTAAATCAACTCTTTTTACAAAAGCCTTGGGAGTTTACTTATTAGGCAAGATATCTAATAATAGTAGTTATACAAAAACTTATGGAGAGGCTCTCAGGATTTTTAAAGACTAAGCCGGGAAAAATCTTAACCTGGGTTTGGGAAAATATTCTTTTTCTAGAAAGTTTATTCCTGCTTTTATTTATTCCGCTATACCCGAAGCTTCCGCTTCTAGATATTCAAAATACCTGGGTTTATATTAGAGTTGAAGATTTTGTAATTTTATTCGTGATTCTCTCCTGGCTAACGCTTCTTGTTAGAAAGAAAATTACACTTAAAACCCCATTAACTTTGCCAATTCTTGCATTCTGGATAATCGGCGGGATAGCCACAATTCATGGAATTCTTTTAATATTTCCTACTATCTCTAATGCATATCCAAATGTCGCATTCTTAAGTCTAATTCGTCATATAGAATATTTGAGCCTATTCTTTATTGGTTATCAAGGAATGAAAGATAAAAGATTGCTTCCGGTTATGGTGTCCGTCGTAGTAATTGGATTAATTGGAGTAATTATCTATGGATTCGGTCAAAAATATTTAGGATTCCCGGCATTTCTAACAATGAACGAGGAGTTTGCGAAGGGAATTCCGATTCGTCTTTCAGAGCTCTCACGTGTTCCTTCTACTTTCGCGGGGCATTATGATTTAGCTGCTTATCTAGTTTTGGTAATCCCAATTTTAGTAAACCTGGCTCTTGGTTTAAAAAATTGGTTAATCAGAATATTTTTAGCAGGAGTTTCGCTGGCTGGAATCGCTTTACTTCTTATGACTGTCTCTCGTGTTTCTTTTTTCGTTTTATTCATTTCCCTAGGATTTTTACTATTCTTCCAAAAACGAAAACTTGTTATCGCTTTAGTTCCCTTAATTTTAATTGGTGGAATTTTCTTTGTAACATTTCAGTCCTCTCTTTTTGATAGATTTAAAAGTACTGTTTCAGAAGCAGATGTGTTAGTAGATGCCGCAACAGGAGAGTCGATTGGGCATGTAAGATTTGTAGAAAAAGAGTATTTTAGAGATAAGATTGTACTTCAGCGAACAGTAAGAGACCAGGAAGAGTTGGCAAATGCTATTAAAGATAGTCAAAAAGAATCCGTAGATCCAGAAGAGGCAATAATCCTTCCTTATCGTTTAATTCCTAATGAAGTTCCAATTCTTACTGCAGTAAATATTTCAACAGGAGAGAATTTACCTCAAGGAACCGGATATACAAATCTTTATCTCTCCCCTGTTATAAAAAGAGCAAACAGTTTTTTTATTGAGATTCCACAGAACCTCCAATCAAGTCCATCCGGAGAGCAAGCTCTCGTTTTACGAGGAAATTTTATTGTTAAAAGAGCTTCAGCATATGACCTTTCATTCACAACTAGATTTCAGGGAGAATGGCCAAGGGCGATAGATGCATTTAAGAAAAATCTTTTAGTAGGAAGTGGATATGGCTCAGTTAGTCTTGCCGTAGATAATAATTACTTAAGAATTCTTGGAGAAGTAGGGATTTTAGGATTTTTAGCTTTCTTCCTTCTTTTCTTAATTCTTGGGATTTATGTTAAGAAAATATATCCAGACATAGATTCACCTCTCGCTAAAAGTTTTGTTCTCGGATTCGTCGCGGGAGTCATTGGGTTATCATTAAATGCGATTCTAATTGATGTTTTTGAAGCATCTAAGATCGCATTTTTACTTTGGATTTTGGTAGGAGTAGTTTTTGGAATCTTAAGAATTTATCAAGTGCACAGCTTCACTGTTAGCAATGAAGTTAAGAAAATTCTTGCTTCAAGTTATGCAATTATTATCTACTTATTTGTATTTTGTGTCGTTTTATTTTCCCCAATGCTTAATAATTATTTTGTCGCAGATGATTTTACTTGGTTAAGATGGGCAGCTGATAGTTCTAATTCTTCTCCTGTCTCATTATTTACAAGTTATTTCTTAAACTCTGATGGGTTTTTCTATAGACCTGGAATGAAGATTTACTTTTTCTTCATGTATCAGATTTTCTGGTTAAATCAGGTAGTCTATCATTTGTCATCTCTAATGCTTCATTTCGCATCTACTGTGCTCTTCTTTTTAATTGCAAGAAAAATATTTAAAGATGTTAAGTTAGGTGCATTTTCAGCATTTACATTTTTAGTATTAAGTGGACCACTTGAAAACGTATTTTGGATTTCTTCAATTGGACATTTATTCAACGGAGTATTTTCTCTTCTCGCATTGCTTTTGTTTATCTTCTGGGATGAAAAAAGAAAAATATATTATCTAATTAGTTCAATATTAAGCATTTGCATTGCTCTAACTTTCCATGAGCTTGGTGTAGTTGCACCGCTTTTAATGATCGCATATAAAATTTACAAAAATGGGATTGCTGATTCTGTTAAAACTTTACCTAAGCAAATTGAAAATTTTGTTTTATTTATTCCTGTCGTTGGATATTTACTTCTTAGAATTGTATCGAAGAGTCATTGGTTTAGCGGGGATTATAGTTATGATCCGTTTAATCTGCCTTTTAATTTAGTTGGAAATATATTTGGATATTTCTCGCTTGGAATTATTGGTCCAATGTCTCTTTCTTTGTATAATTCTGTCCGAGTATTTGCTAGAGAGAATTTAATAATAGTTGCTATCACCATTCCTTTAATTTTAGTAGCGGGATTTTTTATATACAAAATATTCAAGAACGTATTTGATAACCATGAAAAAAGAATTATTCTTTTTGGATTAATGTTTTTTGTAATAACACTTCTTCCTTTCTTAGGGCTTGGGAATATAACCTCTAGATATAGTTATCTTTCAACGATGGGAATTATATTTATTCTATCTTTAGTATTTAAAAAGCTTTATGGATATCTTTTAAATAGTGGAAAAGAGATCGCGGTCGGAGCGTCCACCGTTGTAGTAATTGTTTTTGCGCTTTTCCATCTAATCCAAAATCAAAGCACATTCTTTAATTGGCATGAGGCGGGAAATAAAACTAAGAGATTCTTTATCTCCATGGAATCACTTTATACAAGTTATTGGTCGCAAAAAGATACAGAGTTTCACTTTGTAAATGTTCCTACAAGAGATGGTCAAGCATGGGTATTTCCAGTTGGACTTGCGGATGCTGTTTGGTTCGCATTTAAAAATGATGATGCAAAGGTGTTTATTCATTCTGATGATAAGAGTGCGGTAGAGGCAGCAGGAGATTCATTATCGCATCCAGTGTTCAGATTTATAGATGGTGGAAATGTTGAAGAAGTTGAACGAAAAGCAAAACCTACTACAGATTTGATAATGCCCTAGGGATAAATTAAAATGAATTTAATGAAAAGAATTTATCTGGGGTTTCTTCTTGGTATTTTACTGCTTGGACTTATTTTAAGGCTTTATAAATTTGATAATCCTATCGCTGACTGGCATAGTTGGCGTCAGGCAGATACTTCGTCAGTGTCGCGCGTATTTGTTGAAGAGGGTTTTGATATATTGCATCCCAAGTATCACGATTTATCAAATGTGCCTTCAGGTCTAAATAATCCTCAAGGATATAGATTTGTTGAATTCCCAATATATAATTTATTTCAAGCAGGACTGTATAAATTATCCCCAATATTAACGCTTGAAGAGTGGGGAAGAGTTATTACCATTTTTGCTTCACTTTCCTCCATTTTATTTATCTTCTTGATATTAAAAAAGCATCAAAATGAAAGAGCCGGGTTAATTGGAGCATTTATTTTTTCAGTGCTTCCATTCAGCGTATATTACGGAAGAACAATTCTTCCTGACACATCTACAGCAGCTGCTATATTAGCTGGGATTTATTTTTTTGATTTATGGATAGATGAAAAAATGAAGTTTAAAAAATATCTCTTTTATGTTCTTGCGATTATTTTTACTGCAACATCCTTTTTGTTAAAACCTTTTGCAATGTTCTTTACGCTTCCTATGATTTATTTAGCATATAGATCGTTTGGAATACGGATGATAATTAATCCACATCTTTGGGTTTTTGGAGCCATTTCGCTTCTCCCGATGATTGGATGGAGAAATTGGATAACTCAGTTCCCGGAGGGGATTCCTATGTCTGACTGGCTTTTTAATAAGGGCGGTATGCGATTTAAGGGAGCATTTTTTAACTGGATTTTTGCAGAAAGAATTGCAAAGCTTATCTTAGGTTATTGGGGCGTTGTTTTAGTAGTTTTAGGACTAATTTCCAAAACAAAAACAAGTTATTTATTTTTTTATTCCTTTCTGGTTTCATCATTAATTTACGTAACTGTAATTGCAAGGGGAAATATTCAGCATGATTATTACCAGATATTAATTCTTCCCACACTATGTATTCTTTCGGGTTTAGGTGGAGATTTCCTGCTTTCACAAGGAAAGAATTTAGCAAATAAATTTATTGCTCCAATGATCCTAATTGGGATTATTGGATTTTCTTGTATGTTTAGTTGGTTTTTTGTTAGGGATTATTATGATATTAACGATGCCATTATTGTCGCAGGAGATGCTGTAGATAAACTAATTCCTAAAGACGCGAAAATTATAGCTAATTATGAGGGTGACACTTCATTTCTCTATCAAACAAAAAGAAAAGGATGGGCTAGTTATCAAACCGATTTACCCTTAATGGTAAAAGATTTGGGAGCCCAGTATCTTGTAATTGCGAATCCAAAACCAGCGGATGATTATTATAGAAAAGACTACATGGTTCTTGAGGAGACATCGCAATATATTATTTTCGATTTAAGAAAAAAACCATGAAGATATTAATTGTCTCATCCTATTTGCCATACCCATTATTTTCGGGGGGACAAATTCGTCTTTATAATCTCATTAAAAATTTATCAGAAAAACACTCGATTACTTTAGTTTGTGAGAAGAGAGACCATCAAACGCAAAAAGATATTGATGAGGTAAAAAAAATATGTGAAAGCGTATACGTAACTGAAAGAAAAAAACAGTGGAGTGCCGCTAATATTTTAAAAACTGGATTCTCTCTATACCCGTTTTTAATTACTGGACACACGAGTAAAGAGATGAAGGAAATTATTTCAAAAGTACTTTCATCTGAAAAATTTGATTTAATTCACGTTGAGACTTTTTATATAATGCAAAATCTTCCAAAGACAAATCTCCCTGTTGTTCTTGCTGAGCATAACGTCGAATATAGGGTTTACGAAAAATTTGTTAATAAAAGTTTAATTATTGTAAAGCCACTTTTGTATTTGGATATTTTAAAACTTAAGCGAATTGAAAAATCATATTGGAAAAAAGCTACAAAATTAATTGCTGTTTCGGAAATTGAGGCAAAAGAAATGGGTAGAGATGTCGAAATTGTTCCAAATGGGGTGGATGTGGATAAATTTAAAATGAGAAAAGTATTTAAAGGGAAAAAGAAAAAAGTATTATTTATTGGAGATTTTAAGTGGATCCAAAATCGGGATTCTATAGTTTATATAATCAAAAATATTTGGCCAAAAGTAGTTAAGAAAAATCCTGATGCAAGGCTCTGGATTGTGGGGAAAAAAATTCCGGATTCAATTAAAGAGCTTAAAGACGAATCAATTATTTTTGATGAAAATGCACCTAACGAGACAGAATTAATTTTCCAGGAAGCAGACGTTTTGCTTAGTCCCATTAGAGTTGGTGGCGGAACTAATTTTAAAATATTAGAATCTATGTCCTGCGGTACTCCGGTAATTACAACGGCTCTCGGGAATGAGGGTATTAAGGCGCGGGAAAATGAGGAAATTGTGATATGTGATTTGCCTGAGGAATTTTCAAATAAAACATCTTTACTACTAGCAGATGAATATTTATATGAAAAGATTTCCAGAAATTCAAGAAAGTTTATTGAAAAAAATTATGATTGGAAAAATATCTCAGAAAAATTAAATAAAGTTTATGAGAGTTTGAATTAGATGAAAAAACTAACTATCTCTATTGTTAATTACAATGCAGGTGAATATCTTATTAATTGTTTGAAATCTTTAGACAGTGTAAAAGACGAGTTAGATTTTGATGTTTTTGTTGTAGATAATAACTCGCGGGATGGAAGTCATGAAAAAGCTAAAGAAAAGTTTCCTCAGTTTAATTTTATATTTAATAAAGAAAACATGGGATTTGGTAAAGCGCATAATTTAGTATTAAAAAAAGCTAACACCCCTTATTTTTTAACACTTAATCCCGATAGCGAAGTTCCATCAAAAACTTTATCTTATATTTACGATTACATGGAGAGGAATAAAGATGTGGGAATTGCTTCATCTAAAGTTGAGAAAGAAGATGGATCTATTGATGCTGCTTCCCATCGTGGATTTCCTACCCCGTTTGCATCTTTCTTATATTTCTTTTTAAAAAACGATAGACTTTACCATTTAACAGATAGAGATATGAAAAAAACTCATGAAGTGGATTCTGTAGTGGGAGCATTTATGTTTATTAGAAAAACTTTATTAGAAAAAGTTGGATATTTTGATGAAGATTATTTTCTCTATGGAGAAGATATTGATTTGTGTTACCGGGTAAAAGAAGCAGGATTTAAAGTGATGTATGTTCCAGAGGTAAAGATTCTTCATGTTAAGGGAGTTTCAAGTGGAATTAAAAAACATAGTCAGGAAAATTCTGGCGCAGATAACTCTACCAGAAATAAATCACTCGGATATTTTTATTCAACGATGAAAATATTTTATAAAAAACACTATGCAAGTAAATATCCTTTCATAATAAATTGGTTAATTTATTTGGGAATAGATATTAAATTATTTTTAGCAAAAAGAAAAAAAATAGTATGAAAATTGGAATAGATGCAAGGCTTTGGAATCAAACCGGAGTAGGGAGATATATTAGAAATATTTGTCTAAATCTATCAAAAATGGATAACAAGAACTCGTATGTTTTGTTTGTTAGGGGTGAAGATAGAAAAGAGATTGAAGAGAAAATAAAAAATAAAAACTGGGAATTCGTAACTATCAATTTAAAATGGCACTCTCTAAAAGAGCAAGTTTTATTTTCAAATAAAATTAAGAAAGAAAATCTTGATTTAATGCATTTCCCATATTTTAGTGTTCCTGTTTTTTACAGACGTCCTTATGTTGTTACGATTCATGACTTAATCTTTCATCATTTTGTTTCAGGTGCATCCTCAACGCTCCCTCTTTGGCTTTTAGGATTTAAGGTAATTGCATATAGAATAGTAGTGGCCAATGCAGCAAGGTTTTCCAAAAGAATAATTGCTGTTTCAGATTTTACTAAAAAAGATATAGTTGACACATTAAAAATAAATAAGTCAAAAATTGATGTGATTTATGAAGCTGCTGATGATTTAAAATTAGCCAATAAAAAAGAAGATAAAATATCAAATTATTTTCTTTATGTAGGAAATGTTTATCCTCATAAAAACGTAGGATTATTAATTGAGGCATTTAAGACTATATCCCAAAAAAAACCATCGCTTAATTTAGTTTTTGTAGGAAGTAATGACTTTTTATATAAAAAACTAAAAGAACATGTTGGGAAAAATATTCCTGGAAATAAGGTTCATTTCCTTGAAAATGTTTCCGATGAAAGATTATCCGAATTATATAAAGGTGCGACAGCTTTGGTAAGAACCAGTCTTATGGAAGGATTTAGTCTTCCGCCTCTTGAAGCACTTGAAAATGGATGCTTAGTTTTGGCATCAGACATACCAGTTCATAGAGAAATTTTTGGAGATTCAATTATTTACTTTGATCAATTTAAAACAGATGATATACTTTCGAAAATGAATTATGTTTTAGGTTTAACTGCTTCGGAAAAGGAAAAGCTTGTAAAAAAAGGTCACGACCAAGTTAAAAAATATTCATGGGAAAAAGCTGCTTTGAAAACTTTACGAGTTTATGAGAATAGTGTCTCATAAAATATAGCATTTGCTACCTCTGCCCAAAAAACAACATGAAAGTCGCATTAGTATATGATCGAGTAAATAAATGGGGTGGGGCAGAAAGAGTTCTTCTAGCACTTCATAAGATGTTTCCTAATGCGCCATTATATACATCGGTCCATAGTGAGATTGGAACAGGTTGGGCAAAGGATTTTGAGATAAAAACATCATTTCTGCAGTCTGCGTCTGCTCTTAGAAAATACAATGAGCTGTTGGCAATTTTTATGCCAATTGCTTTTGAGCGTTTTTCATTTGATGAATATGATCTTGTTATTTCTGTGACTAGTGAAGCTGCCAAGGGAATTATTACAAATCCTGGTACTGTGCATATCTGCTATTGCTTAACTCCAACGAGATACTTGTGGAGTGGTTATGATGAATATTTTCAAACCCCAATTCTTAAGTTTTTATCAACAGGAACTGTTAGGTATTTGAGGAATTGGGATAAAGTCGCATCTCAAAGACCAGATCACATGATTGCAATTTCTTCTGAAGTTAAAAACAGAATTAAAAATTATTATGGAAGAAATAGTGAAATTATTTTTCCTCCTCTAATGATTGACCCAGGGAAAAATATTAAAAAAGGAAAGAGTGATTATTTTCTTCTAGTATCTCGTATGTCGAGATTTAGTAATTATAAAAGAGTGGATTTGGCAATTGATGCATTTAACAAGAATGGGCTTCCATTAAAAATCGTGGGCTCTGGGCCAATGATGAATAGTCTAAAGAAGCGAGCAAATAAAAATATAAGGTTTCTTGGAGAATTGACAGATGAGAAGCTTAGGTATTACTATGAAAATTGTAAAGCATTAATTTTTCCAGGAAATGAAGATTTCGGGTTAGTGATGGCAGAAGCGCAACTGTTTGGGAAGCCAGTCATAGCATTTAAAAGTGGAGGTGCGTTGGACATAGTTAAAAAAGGGACTGGTGAGTTTTTCCTAGAACAGAGGCCTGAATCCATAAATAGGGTATTGGAAAGATTCGATGAAAGGCTATATAATAAGCGGGATATAATAAGGAATTCGGAAAGATTTTCTTATAATAACTTTAAGAAAAGTCTAGAGAAATTTTTAGAAACTAAAACTAATTTATGACCATCCTTCATTAAAATTTCGGAAGGGTCATGATTCCGAAGCTCATTTGAGTTTTGGAATAATTAAATATGATTATCAGTTTATTGAGAAAAAAAAGGAGCGAAGGAGTATGAAAGTAGTTATTTTTGCAGGAGGAGTAGGAACAAGGCTTTGGCCATTATCAAGGAAAAATACTCCTAAACAATTCGGAAAATTAATAGGAGATAAATCGACTCTTCAAGAGGCCGTTGCAAGACTTCAGCCAGAATTTATCCCGCAAGACATTTATGTTGCAACCGGAAAAAGATACAAGGATATTGTAATTTCCCAACTTCCAGAGATTCCAAAAGATAATTTTATTTTTGAGCCTGAGATGCGTGACGTCGGACCAGCAATTGGACTTACAACTGCAATTATCAATAAGAAATTCCCAAATGAACCCATGGCGATTATTTGGAGTGATCATATGGTAAGAGAAATAAAGATTTTCCAAAGGGCACTGAGGATGGCAGAGAGGTCTATTAAAGAAGGAAAATCAGATTTTGTATTTATTGGTCAAAAGCCAAGATTCGCAAACCAAAATGTGGGATGGATCTACTGTGGCGATGAGTTATGGGAAGAAGAGGGCTTAAGAGCATTAGAATTTAAAAAATTAAAGTATAGACCGAAATTATCTCAAGCAGAGGATTTTTTCCAGGATGAGCATTATGTTTGGAACCTTGGGTATTTTGTTACGACCCCATCATTTTTGATAGAGAAATTTGAAAAATTCGCACCGCAAATGTATGAGGATCTTATGAAGATTGTAGATTCATCTAATTTTGAAAAATCTTTGGATGAAATTTATCCAACTCTTGAGAAAATTAGTTTTGATGATGCAATTCTTGAGAAATTCACAAAAAGTAAGATTTCTGTCATTTCAGTCGATATTGGATGGAGCGATATTGGGGCATGGGAAGCTCTAAAAGAAGCGCTAAGCGAAGAAGTCGATGAAAATGTAACTAAAGGAAAAGTGATGGTGGAAGATTCCAGAGATAGCTTAGTATTTAATTACACTAATCAATTAACAGTAGGAATTGATTTATCGGAGATGCTTGTGATTAATACTGAGGATGTAGTTTTGGTTTGTCCTAAGTCTTCAGTCCCGAAAATTAAAAAATTAGTAGAGAGTCTGGCAGGAACTCCTCACGAGCATCTTACGTAACGTATGCCAATTATAGAAGTTAGAAAAAGTGTTTTATATGAGTTTTTTAAAAGACTAATTGATATAGTCTTTTCCTTAATCCTCATTGTAATTTTTTCTCCAATAATAATCCTTGTAGCAATTGCAATTAAGCTAGATTCAAAGGGCCCAATTTTAGCGGATACTCCAGAAAGAGTTGGAAAGAACGGTAAGCTTTTTAAGATGTATAAATTCCGCTCAATGATTGAAAATGCCCACGAGCTTTTGCGAGAAAATCCTAAATTTGCTGAACTATATAGAGATTATAAAAAGGGAAGTTATAAGTTAAAAGATGACCCAAGAATTACAAATGTCGGGCATTTTATAAGAAAGCATTCACTGGATGAGGTTCCTCAATTTTTTAATATCCTAAAGGGAGAGATGAGTCTGGTGGGACCACGTGCGTATTATCCAGATGAGCTGCGAGATCAGCAAGTGAGATATCCGGAGACTAGAGAGCCAGTAAAAATAGTGCTTTCTGTTCGCCCCGGGGTTACTGGATATTGGCAGGTTTCTGGTCGATCAGAAATAAACTTTGATAAAAGAATAAAAATGGACGCTGAATATGTGAAAAAGAGGTCAATTGCATATGACTTATCTATAATAATGAAGACTCCAGGTGCTATGGTTTCAGGAAAAGGCGCCCTCTAAAAGCTTAATTTAGCTTTGACTTATCACATTTTGTCAATTTGACATGAGAGTTTCTGACCTAGTATCATGTATTAATGGACGGATTCGAAAAGATTGAGCTTAGCTCAGAAGCGCCCGTAAAATCATCTCCAATTGCATCAACAAAAACC
>CAZMGC010000010.1:0-3773 GCA_964565795.1 uncultured Gammaproteobacteria bacterium | reverse complement strand
CAAGAGACGCCTAGAGCAGGTTCTAGGTTTTCGAAGCTTGGCAGACTCAAGAACAAGAAGGTGGGAATTGCCTTAGGAGTAATTCTTATTCTTTTTGTAGTTTTGATAATAATCCCAGGATTCTTAACTTATCTTTCAGCTAAGAAAACTTATGCACAGGTAAATGCCACAGTTGATGCTCTTAAAAAGCAGGATATTGAAGCAACAGATAAGGAGCTTAAGAAAACCCGCGAAGCCTTAAAGGACACCCAGAAAAAACTAAATCTCTTAATGGTTATGAGATTTATCCCAGGACCAAATATTTACTATAACGATGCAAGGCATATGGTAAATGCTGGGTTTTATGGACTTGACGCAGCGGACGTTTTTGTAGAATCAGTCGAGCCTTATGCTGACGTACTGGGGCTTAAAGGGCAAGGAAGTTTTGCGGGTGGAAGTGCTGAGCAAAGGATTGAGACTGCAGTAAGCACCATGGGAAAAGTGACTCCTAGAATTGATGAGATTGCAAAGTCCTTAAAGCTCGCTCAAAAGGAAATTTCCTATGTAAATCCAAATGATTACCCCGCTTTTTTAGCAGGAGGAAAAGTTAGAAATGGAATGATGACTATGAGAACTCTCGCGGATGATGGAACTAAGTTCATAGAAGATGCAAGTCCATTTATTAAAGTCCTCCCACAGCTTCTTGGTGAAAAGGAAGAAAAGAAATATTTCGTTCTTTTCCAGAATGACAAAGAGCTTAGACCTACCGGAGGATTTTTAACAGCTTATGCAATTTTTAGAATTAATAAAGGTGTGATTAAGGTTGATACTTCAGAAGACATTTATACTTTGGATAACACCATATCGGGTAAAGAAAAAGCTCCAGAGCCAATTCTTAAGTATCTTCCAAAAGTGCCAGTTCTAAATCTCCGCGATAGTAATCTTTCTCCTGATTTCCAGGAATCTATGAAAGAGTTTAGAGACATTTATAAAGACGCTGGAAACTATGTAGATGTAGATGGGATTATCGCAATAGATACCCACGCGCTAGTTGCAGCTATGAATGTTTTGGGAGACATCCAGGTAAATGGTCAAACTTATACAACTAAGATTGACGAGAGATGCGATTGTCCACAGGTTATTTATGAGTTAGAAGAATTTGCTGGAATTAGAGTTCAATATATTAGATCAGACAGGAAGAGTATTATTGGTGACTTAATGCTTGCGATTATGAATAAAGCGTTCCAATCTTCGCCTAAGCAGTATTGGGGGCCGCTTATGCAGGCTATGTTCTCAGAGATTGGTCAGAAGCATATCCTGTTTAGCTTAGAAAATAAGGATGCGATGGAAGGCTTGTCAGCAGTAAATGCAACTGGAGAAATTAGAGACTTTGAGGGAGACTATTTCCATCTTAATGAAGCTAATTTCGGAGGAGCAAAATCTAATTTGTTTGTTGACCAAAACGTGGAACAAGAGTATACGGTGGGAGGAAATGGGGTAATTACTAAAAAGGTTACAGTAAACTATAAAAATCCACATAAGCCTTCCAACTGTAACCTAGAAGCTGAGAATAGCCTTTGTTTAAATGCACCTTGGAGAAATTGGTTTAGAATCTATGTGCCAAAAGGAAGTAAAATTAAGGATTCAACAGGTTCTGAAGTAAAGATGACGACATATGAGGAGTTTGGAAAAAATGTATTTGAAGGATTCTTAACAGTTCGCCCTCTTGGAATTGGAAAACTTATAGTTGAGTATACTCTGCCATTTAAAGTAGAAGATGGATCTCCACTTCCTGTAATGATTCAGAAACAGCCTGGAACAGCTGAGGATGAATATACGCTTAAGGTAAATGGTAAACAAAAAGAAAAGTTTATACTTGATCAGGACAAAGAAATAGAGCTAGATATCTAACATGAGAACATTTAAGACAGAAGGAATTGTCATAAAGAGAAAAAACTACGGAGAAGCAGATAGAATTCTTACGATATTTACAAAAAATAAAGGCAAAATATCAGTTATTGCTAAGGGAGTGCGGAAGATCTCAAGCCGCAGGTCCTCTCACATAGAGCTTCTTAACTTAGGTGTTTTTAATCTTCATGAAGGAAGAATGCCAATTTTGACTGAGGTTGAAACACTGAATCATCATTCGGGTTTAAAATCAGATTTAGAGAAAGCGGGATACGCTTTTTATGTATGTGAGCTAGTGGACGGGCTTCTCGCTGAGCATCAGGAAAATAGAGCTGTATTTAGTCTCCTCCAGCAGGTATTTTATGATCTTGAAATAACACCAGATCCTAGAAAAAGAATAAAAAAATTTGAAGAAGAATTAATTGTTCTTTTAGGATTCTGGCCACGAGAACAAATGTTTTTAGAAGACACAGAAGGGTTTATAGAGGGTATTATGGAAAAGAAGATAAAGACTAAAAGAATAATTCCTCAAATCTTCTAATCCTTCTAGTTTATATATAGCCTCTTATTTGCTATCATTGCGGTATGACTGAGAATTTGATGGAAAAAGTTGTTTCGCTTTCTAAGAGGCGAGGTTTTATTTATCCAGGAAGTGAAATTTATGGTGGACTTGCAAATAGTTATGATTATGGTCCACTTGGAGCAGAGCTTCTTCGAAATTTAAGAAATCTGTGGTGGGATTTTTTTATCAAGGGTCAGTCAGACATGGTGGGGCTTGATAGTAGTATTATTTCTCACCATAAGGTTTGGGAGGCTTCAGGTCATACCGCAAGCTTTGCAGATGCCATGATTGATTGTAAAAATTGTAAAGCTAGAATGCGAGCAGATCATCTTATCGAAGGATATTTTAAGAAAAAAAATGAAGATAAATTAGTTGAAGGATTGAGCCCTGAAGAACTGGATAAAATTATTAATGAGAATGATATTAAATGCCCAGTTTGTGGGAAAAAAGACTGGACAAGAGTTAGAAAGTTTAATTTATTATTTCCGGTTCAGCTTGGAATAGTTGAAGGAGAACAGGGTCAGGCATATTTAAGAGGAGAAACAGCACAGGGAATATTTATTAATTTTAAAAATGTAGTGGATTCTACCCGCGTTCGTTTACCATTTGGAATTGGACAGATAGGTAAAAGCTTTAGAAACGAAATCACTCCAGGAAATTCGATCTTTAGAACAATAGAATTTGAACAAGGAGAAATTGAATATTTTTTTGATCCCAACAGATCTAATTGGGAAGAAATTTTTAATGAATGGAAAGAAAGAATTTTCGAATTTGTGCTTAAGGATTTAGGAATTCGAGAGGAAAACTTAAGATGGAGAGAACATGATGAAAAAGAAAGATCATTTTATAGTAAAAGAACCGAAGATTTGGAGTACAATTTTCCGTTTGGATTTAAAGAATTGTGGGGCCTTGCATATAGAACAGATTACGATCTAACAAAGCATTCTGATGTGTCTAAAAAAGATTTAACAATTATGGATCCAAACACAAATGAGAAAATAACTCCTCATGTAATAGAGCCAGCAGTTGGGCTAAATCGTTTGCTCCTAATGGTTTTGCTTGACTCATATATAGAAGAAGAAAATAGAACTCTTCTAAAAATAAATCCAAGACTCGCGCCTTATAAGGCTGCCGTATTTCCTTTGTTAGCGAACAAGCCTGAGCTAGTAGAAAAAGCTAGAGGGATTTATGATAGTTTGAAGTCTGAATTTAATATGGCTTGGGATGACAGGGGAAATATTGGTAAAAGATATTTGTCACAAGACGAAGCAGGAACACCATACTGCATTACTGTGGATTTCGAGACACTTGAAAATGATACAGT
>CAZMGC010000009.1:18042-28055 GCA_964565795.1 uncultured Gammaproteobacteria bacterium | reverse complement strand
TGACGATCTTAGATTACTTTATTCAAACGATTTAGATTTTCTAGAACAATTTTAATATGAATATTCGAATAGTAGATAGTTGGTTAAGAGAATTCCTGGATACAAAAGCAACAAGTCAAGAAATTGCTAAGGAACTTTCTTTAACAAGTGTGTCTGTTGAAAGAATTGAAAAAGTTGAAAATGATGAGGTTTATGATATTGAGGTAACAACAAATAGACCTGATCTTATGTCTGTTAGAGCAATTGCAAGGGAAGCGGGTGCAGTTTTAGAAAAACCATCTGCAAAATTTAAAGATATAAAAATCCCTAAAGCGCCATCTGCCTCTATTTCTTTTCCTATTGAGATAGTTAATAATCCAAAGTTGGTAAACAGAATAATGGCAGTAGTAATGGAAGTAGAAATTGGAAACAGTCCAAAAGAAATAAAAGAAAGACTGGAAAAATCAGGTATAAGAAGCCTTAATAATTTGATTGATATCACAAATTATGTAATGAGAGAAATAGGCCATCCGTGCCACGTATTTGATTATGATCTTCTAAATACCAAGAAAATGATTATCAGGGAATCAAAAAAGGGAGAAGAATTAACTACACTTGACGGGAAAAAATACAGACTTTTAGGAGGAGACATAATTGCCGACAACGGATCTGGAGAAATAATTGACCTTTTAGGAGTAATGGGAACAAAAAATTCCGTTGTTCAAGCTAACACTAAGAGAATTTTATTTTTCCTTGATAATAATAATCCTAAGAAGATTAGAAACACATCAATGAATTTGGGAATTAGAACTGAAGCCGCAATCATTAATGAAAAAGGCATTGATCCGGAACTTATGGAGGATGCATTTAATAGGGGTATAGAGCTATATCAGAAAATTGCCAATGGAAAAGTTATTTCAAAAACATTAGATCTTTATCCGAATAAATCGAAAGTAAATAATATTAAAGTTTCAGTTAATAAAATTAATTCAGTAATAGGAGTAGAAATTCCATCTACAAAATCCATAGAGATTTTAGAAAAGCTTGGATTTAAAGTTAATAAATCCTTAGATTCTCTAGATGTGGAAGTCCCAACTATTAGAGCGGACGAGGTAAAAATTGAGGAAGATATAATTGAGGAAATTGCTAGGGTTTATGGGTATCATAAATTGCCAAGTGTAATTCCTGGATTTTTGAACAATAAATTTACGCCTTTCTTAAATACATTTTCATTGGAGGAAAGGGTAAAAAATGCATTCAAATATTGGGGTTTTACAGAAGTCTACAGTTATTCATTAATTTCAGAAGATTTATTTGATGGACCAATCGAAAATGCCGTTAAAATTAAGAACCCGCTCACGGAAGATATGAAATACTTAAGGAATAGTCTTGTTCCTAGCCTTTTACAGGTTTTAGAAGAAAACAAAGCAAGAGAATCTATAAAGATATTTGAACTTTCTAACACTTATCACAAAACTGCGGGTCTCCCGCATGAAAAACTTATGCTTTCAGGAGTCGTAAAAAGAAAAGATATATCCTTTTTCGAAATTAAAGGAATTTTAGAAAATCTTTTCGAAGAACTAGGGATAAAAAATTATAAATTTAAAAATAGACAAGATGCACGCGGAGCAAACATGAGTCTCGGGACAGATGATTTAGGTTACATAGAAATTTTAAATAAGAACATTATCGACTTTGAATTATCTTTTGAGATCTTGCTTAAGCATGCAACAAATAAAAAAACCTATAAACCATTAGCTAAATTTCCGCCCATCGTAGAGGATATTACATTTGTGATCGGAGAAGAAATTAACACAGAGGACGTAATAAACGAAATAAAGCTTCAGAATTTTTTAATTACTGAAGTGACACTTAAAGATCAATTTCAAAACGCCAAAACATTTCATATTATTTATCAGTCCCCAGATAAAAATTTAACTAACGAGGAAATAAAAGAAATTAGAGATCAGATTGTAAAATCTATTTCTGAAAAATTCAACGCTACTGTGAAGTAGGCGTAGGAGTCTCACTGCTACTATCAGATTGATTTGTTATTTCTCCTGGTGGGTGATACAAAGGATCATCCTTGTGATTTTGCTCAATCCATTTATCAATTCCTTCTTGCCATAAATTTTTTCCATCCGTAGACACTGGATCTGACTCTCTTATCCAAAGATAGATCTTATCATCTTTTTTCTTATAAATTGATGATTCACTAGTAGGCTCTGTTCCTTTTACAAAATATTCACTTCTCGTAGGCTTTCCTCCTGTCGGCATTCCGCCTCCAACCGTATCTACTTGTACCGCAACTACATTTTCAGGCTTTTCAAAATCCGCTTTTTTCTTTAATTCTATAGCCTCAAGCATTATTCTTCTCCAGATTGGGCTTGCTCCGGTAACTCCTGAAGCAATAGCAGGATTCATAGGACTATTGTCATTATTCCCAACCCAAACACCAGCTACAACTGTAGGCGTATATCCAATGGTCCAGTTATCTCTTTTTTCATCAGTTGTTCCAGTTTTTACTGCAACTCCCGGAATATTTAATGCAGAATTCGGTCCGAATGCGTCAGACCTTGCATTGTTATCAAGTAATATGTGTGAGATTAAAAATGATATTTCTTCTGAAAGAACTTTTTGACCTTTTTTCTCTTTATACTTAAACAGCGTTTTTCCTTTACTATCTTTTACCTCAAGAATCGTAATAGGTTCTTGCTTAACTCCCTTATTTGCAAATACTCCATAGGCTGTCATTTCATCCATAAGAGAAACTTCGCGGCCTCCAAGAATAAGAGAAAGTCCTACGTTTTGCATGTTTGCATTTGTTGGCTCCCAATTCTCAAGACCCATTTCGTACCCCTTTTCCATTACGTCTTCAAGTCCAACTTTCGCAAGCATTTTTACCGCAGGAATATTAAGAGAGTTACCGAGAGCAAATCTTACTTGAACTGGCCCTCTAAATTTACCATCATAATTAACAGGGGAATATAAGCCTCCGCTTCCATTTGGAAAATCTGTCTTTACGTCCATAAGCATTGTGGATGGGGTATATCCTTTTTCAAAAGCTGCAGCATAAACAATTGGCTTTAAAGAGGATCCAGGCTGTCTATTCGCGAGAGCCACATTAAAATTTCCGTCGGTTTCTTCATCAAAATAATCTTTACTTCCTACCATCGCTAAAACTTCACCAGTCTTTGGATCTGTAACCATAGCTGCTCCGTTTCCTACACGAAAACCTTTAAGCTTTTCTATTTCTTCTTTTACAATGTCTTCAGATTTTCTTTGAAGCTCGTAATCAAGTGTAGTTTTTACCTGGAGACCACCTGTTTCCACAGCAGCTTCACCAAATTGGGAAGCTAAAATCTGCTTTACATAAATAACGAAATGTGGAGCCTTCATTGAAACTGAATCTCTTTGGGTAAACTTCATTTTCTTAATTTCCTCAAGCGCCTTCTTTTCTTCATCTTTATTTATATAGCCTTGTTCCCGCATGCTTTTAAGAACCTGCTGGCTACGGGCTATATAGTAATCATTTCCTGAGAAAGGGGAGTATGCACTTGGACTTTGCGGAAGACCAGCGAGCATAGCGCTTTGCGCAAGATTTAGCTCTTTAACTTTTTTACCAAAATAAGTCTCACTTGCAGCCTCTACTCCTATAGCAGTTCCTCCATATGGAACATCATTTAAATACATCTCAAGAATCTCTTCCTTGGAATACCTTTTATCAACCTGAATTGAAAGAACTAATTCTTTTACTTTACGAGGAAGTGATCTTTCAGAAGTTAACAGAACATTTTTAACAAGCTGTTGGGTAATAGTGGATCCTCCAGTAACGCGACGCCTAAATATGGGGTCGATAATAAGCCCTCTAACATAACCTGTAATTGAGAATCCTTTATTTTTATAAAAATTCTTATCTTCTATAGCAATCGTTGCCTGTTGAAGATCTTTTGGAATCTCATCAAGCTCTACATAAGTTCTATTTACATCTTCATAAACTGAATACAAAGGAACATCGTTTCTATCATAAATTCTTGTTGAATTTTCTGCCTGAGCTTCTACTAGTTTTCCAGGCTCTGGCAAATCACGACTGAACCAAAAAAACATAAGAACCATAAGAACTATGCCCACAACTAGCGCTATTAGAGCATAGCGAGAAAGCTTAGAATAGAGGACAATCTTGTTCGGAAGACGACTAGTACTTCTGGTTTTCAAACGTGATCTTTGTCGTCTTGAACGTGTACCATAATCGACCATTTTGATACTATAATTATATCAAAATCAAAGCATTGTATGCTATACTCAAGGCTATATGGACGAAATCTTAACGCGTGGAGTCGCGAATATCATTCCGAGCAAATCTGAACTAGAAAAGGCACTAAAATCTGGTAAAAAACTAAACATTTATCTGGGAATTGATCCAACTGCAACCAAAATTCACCTAGGCCATGCTATGCCTCTCAGAAAACTTCAGGCATTTGCAGCTTTGGGACATAATATTACTTTCTTAATTGGAGATTTTACAGCTCTAATAGGAGACACGTCTGATAAAGATTCTGAAAGACCTTCATTAACAACTGATGAAATAGAAGAAAATTTCCAAACCTATAAAAAACAGGCAGAAAAAGTTTTAGATTTTTCAAAAATAAAAGTCAAGTTTAATAGCGAATGGCTTTCAAAACTCACATTCGAAGAAATAATAAAACTTTCTCAAAATTTTTCAGTTGGGGACTTTACAAGCCGTGAATTAATTAAAAAAAGATTGAGTGAAGGAAAAAGAGTTGGACTTCATGAATTCATATACCCAGTCATGCAGGGCTATGACAGTTATTTCATGGACACAGATATTCAAATTGGGGGTGCTGATCAGGTATTTAATATGCAAGCCGGAAGAACACTTCAAAAAAATCTTAGAAACAAAGATAGCTTTGTTATGTGCACTGATTATCTTCTCGGCACTGATGGAAGAAAGATGAGCAAAAGCTGGGGAAATGCAATATGGTTAACGGATGAGCCGTCTGACATGTATAGGAAAATAATGGCTATAGATGACGATCAAATTAAAAATTATTTTGTTCTCGCGACAAATCTACCAATGACTGAAATTCCAAACTATGAAGAAATTAAGAATCATCCATTAGATTCAAAAAAGAAATTGGCTAAAATTATTGTGTCTGAACTTCACTCGAAGGCAGATGCTGAAAAAGCTGATGACGAATTTCAAAGAATAGTTCAAAATAAAGAAATCCCTGCAAATCTTTCAGAAATTAAAGTCGTGGAAGATACAATTATCGATGAGAATTTTTTAGTTGAAAAGAATTTAGCTAATTCTAAGTCAGATGCAAAAAGACTTTTTGAACAAAATGGCGTTTCGCAAGATGGTATAAAAATAAAACAAGGAGAAGGGATCGCAGGAGAAAAAGGATCTAAAATAATTTTACGAGTTGGCAAAAAAATGCTAATATTAAACGTAATCTAATATGTACGACTTAAGTAAAAAACACAGAATAATTTTAATAATAATTACAAGTCTCGTAGCATTTTCGCTTATTGCAACCTCTATCCTTCCTTTTATAATGCAGTAGGCTTATGGCAGGACTCCAAACCAATATTCGTTCCTTAGGTGGGATTTATAAAAGATACGCTTCTTTTTTAGAAAAACTCGGCATAATAAATCTAGGAGATTTCCTTTACCACATCCCATTTAGATATGACGACTATTCTATAATTTCTAGAATTTCTGAAGTTCAAGCTGGAGAAATAGTTACAATTCGAGGAGAGGTTCTTGAAATCAAAAATCAATACACAAGACGCCATTTTACGCTTCAAAAAGCAAAAGTAAAAGATGAAACTGGCACAATAAATATTTTGTGGTTTAATCAACCCTATATTACCCGAGCAATTACACAAGGAGATTTTATTTCTTTATCTGGCAAAATAGAACTAAAAAAGACCGGTATGGAAATGATGTCTCCGGATTTTGAAATTGGAACAAAAGATTTTATTCACACAGGACGCCTCGTTCCAGTTTATCCGGAAACTAGGGGAGTGTCTTCAAAATGGATTAGACGTCAAACGTATAAATTATTAAATGAAAACAAAAATGAATTAAAAGATTATATGCCGATAGATGTTCTAAAGAGAAATAATTTGGAAAATCTTTATGATGCGCTTTTAAAAGTCCATTTTCCAAATAAAATTGATGACGCTATAAAGGGTAAAAAAAGATTGTCCTTTGATGAGTTATTTATGATTCAAGGTTCTTCAATTTTAAAAAAAGATGAATGGCAAAAAACATTAAAGGGATATCCATTTAAAATTGATTCAAACAGGAAAAAAATAAATGAATTTATAAAAAAACTCCCATTCAAATTAACGAGGGCGCAAATTAGAACTATCGAGGAAATATTTAAAGATCTACAGAAAACTGAACCCATGAATAGGCTTTTGGAAGGAGACGTCGGAAGCGGAAAAACAGTCGTTGCTGCAATTGCAATTTACCAAGCCTATCTTAATGGATTTCAATCTGTTTTTATGGCGCCAACTGAAATACTTGCAACTCAGCACTACAAAACAGTAAGTACACTTTTGTCACCCTTGAAGATAAAAATTGCTTTTGCAACCGGGGCAAAAAAAGAAAATCTTGATGATTTTGACGTTTTAATTGGAACCCACGCTGTTATTACTGACAAAATAAAATTTAATAAACTAGGTCTTATCGTAATTGATGAGCAACAAAGATTTGGAGTTGAGCAGCGTGGAATTTTAAGAAAAAAAGGGACAAATCCTCACGTCCTAACTATGACTGCAACTCCAATACCTAGAACTATTGCGCTAACTATGTACGGCGAGCTTTCGCTTTCAATTTTAGACGAAATGCCTATGGGAAGAAAAACAATTAAGACTTGGCTTACACCAAAAGAAAAAAGAGAAAATGCCTATGAATGGATTAAAAAACAAATTGATGAAAAGGGAAGTCAGGTTTTTATAATTTGTCCTTTTATAGAAGAGTCGGAAACAATGACAACTGTAAAAGCCGCAGCTAAAGAATTTGAGATTTTAAAAAATAATGTTTTTAAAAAATATAAATTGGCTCTTCTACATGGAAAACTAAAATCTAAAGAAAAAGAAGAAATATTAGCGGACTTTAAAAATCAAAAATATGACATTTTAGTCGCAACTCCAGTAGTAGAAGTTGGTATTGATATTCCAAATGCAGATGTAATTTTAATTGAAGCATCAGAAAGATTTGGACTTTCACAACTTCACCAGCTCAGAGGAAGGGTAGGAAGAAACGACAGACAAGCATACTGCTTACTTTTCACTGCGTCTCTTAATCCAATGACCATAAAACGTCTTCAAGCAATGGAAAAAACAAATATCGGAGCAGAGCTTGCAGAATTAGATCTTAAACTCAGGGGACCAGGAGAAATTTTTGGCACTCAGCAATCAGGCAGAAGATTCCTAAAAATTGCTGATTTTTCAGATCTAGATCTAATTAAAGCTACAAAAAGAGAAGCTGAAAAAATAATTCCCGAGCTCTCAAAATATGAAAAACTGCAAACAAAAATTATGGAAATTAACTCAAAAGAAATAAGCCCCGATTAAACCTTTGCAAATAGGCGTGATTTAAGGTAAAATACGCATATGGCTGGTGAACCAAAACGAAGACATTCAAGACAACGCAAAGGAAAAAGAAGGGCAAGTATAACCCTCGCTATTCCTAATGCAATTTTATGCCCTAATTGTGGAACGATGGGAAAAGCACATGCAGTATGCTCTAACTGTGGATTTTATAGAGGAAAAGAATACATAAAAAAGTCTAAAACTGACGCAAAAGAAGTAGCAACCACATAATGAAAACAGCGCTTGACCCCCGCCACACAAAAAGACAAAAAATAGTAGAAGACCTTTTTAAAATAGAATTCCACAAACAACCCATAAGTAACCCCACAAAAGAAGTAGTAAGTAATTTAAAAAATATAGACGAAAACATCACAATTGCTGCACCTGAATTTCCAATTGATAAAATCAATAAAGTTGATCTAGCTATACTTAGACTTGCAATCTATGAACTTTTGATCGCAAAAAAAGAACCTCCAAAAGTTATAATTGATGAAGCTATAGAACTCGCAAAAGAATATGGTGGAGAAAACAGCCCAGCGTTTATAAATGGCGCATTGGGGAAAGTAATAAAAAATGATAAATCTTCCGAAAATTAACAACAAAAATTTGCTCGAGGAAGCATTAACGCATCGCTCATTTCTTAATGAATCGAAAATTAAAGTATCCTCAAATGAAAGACTTGAATTTTTAGGAGACAGTATTCTTTCTTTTGTGGTTTCGACCTATCTCTTCAAAACATACAGAGAATATAATGAAGGAAAACTAACAAATCTAAGATCACTTTTAGTAAATACCAAAACGCTTGCTGAAATTTCCAGAGAATGTGACCTAGGCTCAAAATTAAGACTTTCAAAAGGAGAAGAAGAATCAGGAGGACGTGAAAACCAAAGCCTTTTAGCGGATACGTTTGAAGCTTATATAGGTGCACTATTTTTAGACCAGGGGATCGAGGAAGCAGAAAAATTCATTATTTCATCAGTAATCCCAAGAACAGAGGAATTTATTCAAAAAAATATGCTAAAAGATCCTAAGAGCAGACTCCAGGAACATGTTCAATCCCAAAAACAATTTTCTCCAATCTATAAAGTATTATCTGAAGAAGGTCCTGCTCATGCGAGACAATTTACAGTTGGTGTGTTTGTAAATGAAAAATTATTAGGTGAAGGCACAGGAAAATCAAAACAACAAGCGGAAGAAAGTGCTGCAGAAAAAGCACTTGAATCTATAAATAAATAAGAGTCTTCCATAAGAGATTAAAAAATGATACAATTGAGCCTATGTCAGTAGTAATTAGACTTGCTCGAACCGGAAAAAGGGGAGAGAGAAAATTCAGAATCGTAGTTAAAGAAAAAAGATCTCGAAGAGATGGAGATTCTATTGAGATGCTTGGATCCTTTGAAAAAGGTGAAAAAAATGGCGGTCAAAATCTTAAAAGAGATAGATATGAATACTGGTTATCAGTTGGAGCTAGACCAAGCGCAACAGTTGAACAAATCTTCAAAAAATGAAAGACACCTTAACATTTATCATTAAAGGAATTGTGGAAAAACCAGAAGAAGTTGAGATTACCGAAGAAGAAAATCAAGGAATAGTTAACTTCACAATTAAAGTTGCCACTGAAGACATGGGAAAAGTGATTGGTAAAGAAGGAAAAGTAATCAAAGCAATCAGAAACGTTATGAGAGTTCCAGGAGTTCTTCAAAGTAAAAAAATCTATATAACACTCGCAGAAGTTTAATCCTCAGGCTATGAGTTTGAAGATCACAATTCTGACCCTTTTTCCCCAGATGTTTCAAGGCCCATTTGATTTCTCTATCGTAAAACGCGCCAAAGAAGACGGAAAGATTCAAATAAATTTAGTGGATATTAGAGATTTTGGTGAAGGAAAACACAAGGTAGTTGATGATAAACCATACGGTGGTGGAATAGGGATGATTCTAAAGGTGGATGTTTTAGAGAAAGCAATTAACAGTGTGAAAGATGAAGAATTAAACAAAGATGAGCAAAGAATTATTTTAACTAGTGCATCAGGAAAAAATTATAACCAAACTAAAGCACGAGAGTATTCTAAATTAAAACATCTAATAATTATATGCGGGCACTATGAAGGCGTAGATGAAAGAATAATGGAATTTATAGATGAAGAAATTTCAATTGGGGAATTTGTTTTAACAGGTGGCGAAATTCCAGCAATGCTAATAACAGATAGTGTAGTTAGACTTGTTCCTAGTGTCTTAAAAGAAGGTGCAACAAGACTTGAATCTTTTTCCGATGAAACACTTGAACATCCGCAGTACACAAGACCGGAAGATTATAAAGGATTAAAAGTGCCAAACGTATTACTATCTGGAAATCACGGAAAAATCGAAGAATGGAAAAAAGAAGAATCTTTAAAAAAAAATAAAATG
>CAZMGC010000009.1:0-18032 GCA_964565795.1 uncultured Gammaproteobacteria bacterium | reverse complement strand
CATTCCATCTCATTAAACGGCGACGTCCTCACGCCTGCTGAACGACTCGCCTCAGGATCGATATCTATTACACTTCCGATTTCATTATTGTTCCACGAAGAAATGTCACTTAAAATTTTTGCTTGATCTATGGTTAAATTTTTCAATGAAGTGCTATCTTCACCGCCCACAGCTGGAAAGGGCTTGTAGAAAAAGTTTACCGTTATACTGGTTAATCCTTCTTGACTGCTTATTTCTGTCACATCTGAAACTGGATATGTTTTATAAAGTTCTTTTACGAAACCTATTGCCTCTCTAGCATCTCCAATTATACTTACATTAAAAGTAAGTTTTGGATATCTAGAACTACTCGACAATTCATTTTCAAGATTTTGAAATTGATAATTTTCAATTTGTGTACCAGAAAGAGCCGCAGCAGTGGATATTCCATTTAAAATTTGCTCGAAATTCTTACCTGGTGGAAGAGCATTCGAAACAACTTTAATTTTTGAATCTAGATCCTCAGTATTTTGCGAGATTACTATTTTTTCAGTTTCTTGAACTTTTTTTAATACTTCATTTTCTACATCAATTGCTTGTTTTCGGGATGGAAATGACAATATTTGAGGAAGCAAAAAAACAAAAAATAAAATCAGCGATATAGCAATTGCAATAACAGGAATTAAATACTCTTTATTTTCATAGTAATAAAGCATTAATTTTTCCTGACTAAATTTTTGATTCATATCAATTAAGAATTAATTTCATAGAGTAACCGTCATTTACAGAAGATAACTCAGTTAAATTTAAAGTTGTTAGTTTTTTTGAGGAGGTAAGATCAAGTAGATAATTTAAAAATGTATCAAGTTCTAGAAGTGAAGCAGAGCTAACACCTAAGCTTACTCCACCATCGTTAATCTTATATTCATCTATCGTAATTCCCGATGGAAAAGTGTTAAAAATTAACTCAGTTTTTTCATGATGCTTCTTACGCGTGGAGACTATATTTGATAAATCCTCAACTCTTTGATGAAGCACGAATATTTTAGAGGTTGTCTCGTCATAAGCAGATAATGCTTCAATTATTTTATTTTGTTGACTCTTAACATAATTAACAGAAAATCTTAGATTTATTAAAAATAATAAAACTGAAAATACTGCAACAAATATTAGTATTGCAAAAGAGATAGATTTTATTTTTTTAAGTTTTAAATCTTTTGCATTCTCTGAGGTTTTCTTATTTACTATATCAATGCTCATCGTCCCTTAGGCTAAGTCCTACGGAAATTGAATAATCGGGTGCTTTATCTAATATTTCCTTTGGAACACTATTTGGGTCCAAAAATCTCCACGGATTTGCGACTACTGCTTCAATCCCAGAGCTATTTGCAAAATAGGTGTCAATTCCGGGAAGCTTTGCGCTTTCTCCGGAAAGAATTATTTGCTCAATTCTAGAATCTTTATATTTTTGAGAAAAATAAATAATTGCTTTTTTAACTTCCGAAAGAATTGAAGACATAATTGGCTCCGTAGCGGTTCCAATCCTTTGACCTAAAGGACCTTTTGCAATTCCATAAGTAGTTTTATATTCTTCTGCTTGAACGCTAGATAATCCGAAATCTGCAGAGATCGCTCTATTTATTGCTGATCCACCAATCGGAAGGGAATAGGTAAACACCAAATCATGTCCAATTACAATTGCTAAAGAAGTACTAATTGCACCGATGTTAACTATTATAGACGGCGTAACCGCATTTGGGGGAATGAAAGCAGTAAGAGCTCTAACGCATGAGATAATTTCTGTTTCCATGGTGCTGATCGAAAGCCCTGCCATAGACAAGACTTTTTGATATTTTTTAACAATCAAACTCGGTGCACCTACCATAAGAACTTCCATCTTCTCATTTGGCTGAGGTTTAGCTGACCTCTTAATTACATTCCATGACAATGAAACATTTGCGAGAGGAATTGGGATGTATTGCTCAGCCTCCCAATAAATCGCAGAAGCAAGCTCACGATCAGACAGATAGGGCATTTCAACAACTTTTGTGTACACCTGATTTTCAGGAAGGGCTACGTTTACATTTTTTGTAGAAATCCCAGCGTCCGCTACTGCCTTATGAATTGCCTGAGCCATTTCTTCCTCGTCCACTGGGGACTCTGAAAGCATTCCCTTTGCGGGAGTTGGTACCACAATACACGCATTAAGCCTAAACGCATTTTTCTCTGCTCCTAACTCTACAGCTTTGATTGTTGAAGCTCCGATATCTAATCCGAAGGATTTTTTGTTCATAGATTACTGGGTTTGGAATAAATTATATGGAAAATATTCAATTGGGATTTTTGGATAGCCTTTAAATACCCTCACAGATCTTTTTGTGTTTCCACTTGTACCAACAGAGTCAATAATATATCCTTGGGCTGGAAAACCTGGACCTGCCATAACCCTTGCAGCAATTTGAGCATTAGTATAAAGAGGAATAACCCTAGCAATGTAGCCTTGAGAAATATTTATATCAAAAGCGTGGCTATACACTCTTCCATCAGAGGTTCTTTCAGCTGCACTTAAACCTGCTGGGGGAGCTTGAAAACCGTTTCCGCGACTTGAGCAGGCATCATAAGCTACTCTTGTCATGTTTGGCGTAGCTCTAGCACCACTTATATAAACTACTTCAATTGCAGGATTAATGTTTGTGCCAGTTGTACTACATCCTCCTCCATTATTATTCCAGAAAATTCTTAGAGTTCCTGTCCAAGGTGTACCTGTAAAATCTGGGTAATTGGTAAGCCATATATCCGCGCCGTCATCTTTTAATACCTGGTTCCCTCCATTTATAGCAAACTGAAACCCCTCAACAGGATCTGCTGACGCACTAAATCCAGAATCACTAGATAATTCATTTGCTAAAGTTGCCGGATTTCGCTGTTTTATAAGCTGCTCAACTCCAGCCTCAGCAGCGGAAAGAGCTTTTTGTGAATTTGCCTCTTCTGTGGTGACATTAGTGTTGGTAATACTTCTAGACACTGCAGAAAGTCCGACAGTTAATGATACGACAGCAGCAAGCACAACAATAAGAAGAATCTGACCACTTTGGGCCGCAAAATTTTGAGGAATTTTATGCGGCGTTTGGCTTTCTTTTGTGTTAAAAAGACCCATACTTTAAGACTAACAATGATGCATGCCTATGTCAACTCAGAGGTTTCTCATTTTTACACTAGAGGAAAAAAAGGTCTCAGATTTTTTTTGATCAGTTGCGGAAGCATTAAAAAGCCCAAAACTAATTCCTATTACCGGAGGAATTGCAGCATTCTCCTGTAGACATGTAATAGAACATGAATTTTCTATTATTCCAACTCGATTTTTGTCGATTAGCGAGGCAGTTCCTTTCATAATATCTGTATTTGTGCATGAAAGTGTAGCTATTTCCGTACTTGTTCTTACCCTAACATAATTATATTGCTCTCCCTCTGCGAATTCACAATTTGTAATATAATCCGTGCCATTTGAACTCACTCCCTGAAAAGACTCTGCGAATTGAATTGTTCTAGTCATTCGACTTAACGCACTATTTCCATTTTGTCTTATATCTTCTGAAATTGTGCTTTTGGTAATTCCTGTAAATGAAGATGCGAGAATTGCTACTACTACAGTAGTTGTCGTTATTATTATGGCAATGGATACCAATAATTCAATTAGAGTAAAACCTAAAGAAAATTTTTTTATCATGGATTTGTTAACTGTTCTAAATCACTTAAACACGTATTTAAAGCTACTTTATGGCAGTATTCGCCGTCATTACATTTTGCATCAGTCCAGCTTACTTCAGAAGTTACCAACGTGGAATTTATTACTTCGCAAGCCCTTCCGCCGCTTGGATTATTTCCTCCCGAATGATCTAATATAACTTTTTTAATAAAATCTCCATCAAAACAAGATGAATCCTCACTCACGATTAATTCTCCAGTTTGCTGGGGACAATATTCAACTTCATCATCTAGGGCACTAAAAGCAAGGTAATCAGAAGTTTTCAAATAGCGGGTAATATCTAAGCCTTCTTGGGCTAGTTGAGTTGCCTCATTCTGATTTTTCGTAAAAGTGGCATTGCTTAATGCAGTAGTGACAGCAATTACGACCGCGGTAATTATTACAACAGCAAAAGTTAATGCTAAAAGTGATTCTACAAGCGTACTACCCTTATTTGATAAAAAAGATTTTTTCATTTTACGATTCCTGCTGAGTCCACCTCAACTGATTGATTTCTAGTTCCGCTTCTTAAATTGATTGTCGCAGCAGCATTTACATTTCCTGGATACAACAGAAATCTTACCGGAGTAGAGGGTGGGGAATTAAACTCCACATCTTTATTTAAGGAAACAGTTTTTACTACCGGTGTAAGCGTAGCAGCTCCACTCGTGCAAACTTCTTCTAGAGTGTATGAATCTGGGTCGGAGGAAGTATTAAATCTTATTTGATACCCTACTAAAATTCTGCCGGTTTGTTTACACTGAGTAGTCACTATAACCTGCGCTTGAGATTTAAACTTTGCTTCATTAAGACTATTTTTTAGCGAATCGACTGATAAATTTAAACTTTGTCTTTTACTAAATTGACTAAAACCCACAAGAGAACCTATGGAAATTAATAAAATTATTGCCATAGAAACTAAAATTTCTATTAATGTAAATCCGTTGCGCTGTCTCATGGATTTGTAACAAAGATAAATGAAGACCCTGATGCACAAAAACCAGATGGGAAAGAACCACTCGTAGCTCTATCGGGGTCATTAGTTTTTTCTAAACATGCATAAAGCCTGTAACCGCTAGAAACCCCACATGAACTACTCGCACAGTAATAATAATGAGTTCCGGATTTCGGATCTTTAGGAACTGTAGGAAGATAAGTTACTTGAACATCCGCCGGATCATCCACGAGAGAACTATTTGCGCTATAATTTGCAACATCATTTCCGAATTCAGCTCCTGTACTTGACGGATAAATTCCCTGATCTGCTCTGTAAAGCTCTAAGGCTGCCTGAATTTGTTTTAAATCTGCCTTTCTCTTAGAGTCTCTAGATCCTTTAAGTTGCCCTGCTGGATCAATTATAGCAATAAGTCCACCTGCGAGAACTCCAATAATAGCTACCACTATAATAATTTCTACAAGTGTAAATCCAGGGGATTTCAATAAAAGAAAGGAAGGATTTTTGGAATAATATTTTCTGAAAAAAAGAAGCTTATTAAAGCTCCCATTATTAAAAATGGACCAAATGGAACGGCAAGCTTTAATGACTTTTTCTTCCATAAAATAAGTATGATGCCCACCAGTCCTCCTGTCAAGAACGCTATATAAAGGGCTAGGGGAGTGCCAGGAAAACCTAATACAAGTCCTAAAAAAAATACTAACTTTACGTCTCCAAATCCCATACCACGTCCACGAGTAAGAATAAATATAGCTAAGAAAAATATGAAAGCACCCAAAGCAGATAGAAAGTTAATAATGATGGGGTGCATTAATCCGGAGTAGCTAGTTTGACTTAAAGATGGAGCGATTAATAAATATATAAATGTAACTAGTATTGCTGGAACCAAGACCTTATCTGGAATTATTCCATATTTAAGATCTGCAAAAAATATTACAATAAAAGAGGAAATTATAAATAAATAACAAAACAAGCTAAAAATAAAATATTCAGTTATTACTATATTTAAGAAGCTATGATTAAAGTTCAGTACTGAACCGTTCAAAGCGAAATTAAACGTAAATACAAACAGTGCTCCTGTTAATATTTCCAATAGGGGATATTGATAAGAAAGTGTCTTTTTACAATATCTACATTTTCCTCTGAGATAAACAAAAGAAATAACTGGGATTAAATCTTTCCAGGTAAGTGTTTTTTTACAATTTTCGCAGTAACTTCGTCCAGTGATTTTTTCATTACGAGGTAAGCGGTCTATGAGAACATTTAAAAAAGATCCGAAGAAAAGTCCAATAAAAAAGATAAAAAAAATGCTCACCTAAGTGAGCATAATTAATTCCTCTCGGTTCGTCAAGTTATGGACAGGTAAAAGCAGCATTTACTGTTGTAGCAGTAGCTACATAACAAGACTTACCATTTGATGAAGTATAAACATATTTTGTGCAGGTATTTGTAGTGGCTCCACAATTAGCTGAAGCTATAGAATTTTGTGCTGCCAATCCTGTTGCTGCTACAACGTAACTAGTATTAGCTGTGCCATAATAATTATATGTAATGCCCCCTCCACTTACAGGAGATCCTACACCTGCTGGAAATGCAGTTCCTCCAGCGATATTTACGGTAGGGTTATCTACTAAATAAAGGTTGTAATTTGTACTATATGTTCTTATGCTTTCTATTGCTTTAACATCTCTTGATTGTCTAATTTTTTCTGCAGGATTAATAGCGAAAAGTAAACCAGCAGCTAAAATACCTAAAATCGCAATTACTATTAAAAGTTCAATTAGGGTAAAACCAGAAGAAGAACCATTTGAGGACTTGCTACCTAGAAGTTTCTTAAGCATTTCGAGCAGTTTTTTCATGTATAAGTCATTATTGCCAGATATTTTTTACCTTGTCAAGTGGGCAGTTTGTGCCTGATTTTACTGCACAGCATTAAGAATACTGTAAATTGGTGTGATTACTGAGAAAACTAAAAATCCTACACCTATTCCTAAAACTATCATAATGAAAGGCTCCATAGCAGTTGTCAGTGTTTTTACCGCCTGGTTGACCTCTTCCTCAAAATATTCTGACGCTTTAAGTAAATTTTCATCCATTTTTCCTGTTTCTTCGCCTACTTTCACTAGCTGTATCAGCAGGGGAGGAAAGTATGAATAGCTACCCATAGCCTCTCCCACAGGAACTCCTTTTTCCACTCTTTTAGAAATTTCCCTAATGGATTTATCATAAACATAATTTCCGGTAACTCCTGCGCTTTGATTCAGGGCATCTACGATTAAAGTTCCGGTTCCGACTAGAAGTCCAAAAGTTCTCGAAAATTCTGTAAGAATGGTCTGCTTTATAATTTTTCCAAATAGTGGAAATCTTAAAATATTTCTGTCATAAATTTCTTTTCCGGTAGGTGTTCTTTTCCACCTTAAAAAGCCATAAATAAAAACTACAAATAACCCAACTAACAAAAACCAAATTTTCCCAATGGCCCCAGAAATCCCTACCACTACTCTTGTAACAAAGGGCAGTGTTACACCCAAGCTATCATAAAGTTTAGAGAGTTCCGGAATAACAAATACCATTAGAATTAACATAACTATAACCATAAGACTAATAACTATTATTGGATACATCAAGGCGCCTTTAACTGTGTTTTTCAGCTTATGTTGTTTCTCCAGATTTGTCGCTAAACGTAGGAAAATTTTATCGAGTAATCCAGATGACTCACCAGCCCTAACAAGTGAGACATAAATTTGCGGGAAAACATCAGGATATTTAGCAATTGAGTCTGAAAAAGATTTTCCCTCTTCCAAATCGAGTAAAATTCCACCAATTGTCTCCTGTAAATATTTATTGGTTGATTGTTCTTTTAAAATCTCAAGAGATTTAATTAAAGTAAGACCTGATGCAAGCATTGAAGAAAGTTGGCGAGTAAAAAGAATTAAGTCCTTAGATTTTGTTTTATTTACAAATGGAACTTTTTTAAGAAGCTCGTATTCTGCTTCTTTGCTAATTTGAATTGGGATTAAATTTCTTTGCCTGAGATAATAAGCAGCGTCTTTTATTTCTTTTGCTTCTACAAATCCTCTAACTTTTTTTCCATCTTGAGAAACTGCTTTATACCTTAATCTCATATTTAGACAACCATTCTAAGTAAATCGTCGGGGCGAGTTGCGTAGCTTTTTGCAGTTTCAAGACTAATTGCCCCTGTCATAACAAGAGAAGAAAGGGAAGACTCAAGACTTATCATTCCGACATCCTGAGAAGTTTCAATAATAGAATCAATTAAATGAGTTTTTCCATCTCTAATATTTGTCGCAACTGCGCTATTTCCGATAAGAACTTCTGCGGCTGGCACTCTACCTCCGTTAATCTGCGGAAGTAACCTCTGGGAGATAATTCCTTTTAAAGTAGAGGCTAACTGAATTCTAACCTGCGGTTGCTGGCTTGGCGGAAATGAATCAATCATTCTGTCAATTGTTTGAGATGCTGAATTCGTGTGTAGAGTAGAGAAGACCAAATGCCCGGTCTCAGCGATTGTTATGGCAGCAGCAATTGTTTCTGGGTCTCTCATTTCTCCTACGAGTACTACATCTGGATCTTCACGAAGCGCAGAACGCAATGCATAATTCCAAGAATGAGAGTCCTGTCCCATCTCGCGCTGTGAGACTATACTTTTTCCAATCGGATAAACATACTCGATCGGATCTTCAATAGTTAAAATATGCATGGCTCTATTCATATTTACCTCATTAATCATTGCAGCAAGAGTAGTAGATTTTCCATGCCCAGTCGGCCCGGTTACAAGAACGAATCCCTGTTTTAATTTGGCGAAATCGTTACAAATTTTTGGAAGCTTAAGCTCTTCAATTGATCTGATTCTTGGCTCCAGATATCTAAAGGCTCCTGAGATATATCCTCTTTGATAATAAATATTTACTCTAAAACGCCCTTCATTTCCAGACGCATCCCTAGCAAAACCAAATGAAAAATCTAACTCTTTATTCGCTAAGAGGAGTTCTTTCTGGTGAGGACTAATTACAGAAAAAATCATCGCCTGTAGAACTTCATTTGTTAAAGGCGGGTAATTAGAAAGCGGATTTAGCACTCCATCAAGTCTTATTGTGGGAGGAATTCCAACTAAAAGATGCAAGTCTGATGCCTTATTTTTTACTGTTAAATTTAATAATTCTTTTATGTCCATAATTTAATAATACCAATAAGTACCAATAATCCAATATTTAAATATTTGTAGTATTTGGTATTGGTAGTATTTTTTACTCCTGTGCAACACGCAAAACTTCTTCGACGGTTGTAACCCCTTTTAATACTTTAATATACCCATCCTGCTTCATTGTTATCATTCCCTCAGCAATTGCTTCTCGTTCCAAAGATGGACTATCTGCTCTTTTTAAAATCATTTCAGCGATTTTAGGACTTACAGGTAAAACCTCAAATACACCAACTCTTCCGCGGTATCCTGAGCTGTCGCACTCAGCACAACCAATAGCTTTATAAAACTTAGGTTCTCCTGGAGGAAAAATTGGACCTAGTTCTTTTTTCATCATATCTAGGAGTTGGGGAGGTGGAGGATATGCAGATTTACAAGTTTGGCAAAGACGCCTTACAATTCTTTGCCCTACTATCGCATTTATACTTGAAGAAAGAAGAAAAGTTTCTGCTCCTAAATCTATAAGACGAGGAAGTGCTCCCGCAGCGTTTGAAGTGTGAAGAGTAGAGAAAACCAAATGTCCAGTAAGCGCTGCTTGCACAGCTAGATCTGTAGTTTCTTTATCTCTAATTTCTCCAACGAGAATCACATTTGGATCCTGCCTAAGAAAAGCGCGAAGTCCATTAGCAAAAGTGAGCCCAACTGATGAATTTACCTGTACCTGATTAATTCCAGGCATTTCATACTCAACTGGATCTTCAAGAGTCATGATATTTACCTTTGGGCTATTTAGTTTATTTAATACGGAATAAAGAGTAGTGGTTTTTCCTGATCCAGTAGGTCCACAAACAAGAATGATTCCATGAGGCCTAAGCATATTAGTCTCAAGATTTCTTATCGCAGTTCCTTCAAGTCCTAATTCCTGAAGCGTAGGAATTCCGCCGCTTTTGCGTAAAAGTCTCATTACAATTTTTTCACCATGCGCCGCAGGAAGAACAGAGATACGAAGATCGACTTCCTTGTCTTCAATCTTAAAATTAAACCTTCCGTCCTGAGGAGCTCGGTGTTCATCAATCTTCATTTCTGAAAGAATTTTTATGCGTGAAATTACAGCCTCTTGCACACTTTTTGGAAGACTAAGTCGGTCATATAAAATTCCGTCAATTCTATAACGAACTCTTACTCTTTCTTCCTGTGGCTCAATATGTACGTCAGATGCTCTACTTTTTACAGCATATTCGAGGATTGTGGATACGATCTTAGCGATTGGTGCTTCTTTAATAATCTGTGCAATTTGAGTAGCGTCTACTGTTTTAGTTTTATTAATGTCTTCTGTCTCTTTTAAAGCTTCTCCAACTTGACCAACCAGCTGTTGCTTATACTGCATGTCTATGGCTTGCTTTACGCCTGAGGGGCTAGCAGCAAAAGCTTTTATATTTAGTCCTGTTTTTTGGCGGACAAAAGAGAGAGCATCCAGATCTACCGGATTAGCCATCGCGATGGAAAGAGTTCTACTTCTATCGTCATATGCGAAGGGGATTAAATTAAATCTTTGAACTACGGCTTCCGGAACTAGACCTAGGGCTTGAGGAGAAAACGAAGTGGATTCCATAGAAATATATGGAACTCCTAAAAGTCTCGCTTTAGTTTCAGATAATTTATCTTCACTAACGACATTTAGGGAATTTAAAACGTCTTCCTCAGGCACTCCTTGAGAGACGACTTTAAGTTTTATGTCATTATACTGCGCAGGGCTAAGCAAGCGCTGTTGATAAAGCGCGTCAGATAACGCGGTCTGTGTTGTACTAATCGCGGGCATTACTATAATAGTATTTAAAAGTGTGATATAAATCAAGGGAACTTAAGCTTATGAATACTTTTATAGTGACCTCTAAAGATCTGAAAAAAGCCCAGGAATATACGATTTCTGAGAGTGTCAAACTTAAGATAGATGAATTTGACAGGCAAGTTCTGGAGTTTGAAAAAGCAATAGGAATAGAGGATGTTAGAAAAATCCAGGAAAAAATATTTTTAAAGCCATTTAAAGGAGATAAAAAAGCGCTTTTTGTAGTAATGCAGCAGGGAGCCACCCCTGACGCCCAAAACGCGATGCTAAAACTTTTAGAAGAACCTCCACCCTCTACTATTATATTTCTGATAACCGACAATCACTTAACATTTCTCCCTACTATTTTATCTAGGGCTAAAATCATAGAAATTCAAACTGAAACAAATTCCAATTCCGATAATTTGGAAAAAATTCTTTCTCTAGGTGGAGCGGGGGAGAGACTTCATTTAGCGCAAGTGGTATCTAAAGAAAAAACAGAAGCAATAAGCTGGCTCGAAAGCGCAATACTCTCTGCTCGGGAAAAAATGTTAGAAAATGTGGAAGATAGACAGGAGGCACTCAAGCTTAGAAAACTAATCCACAAACTTGAACTTACTCACTATGATCTCAAAACCACCAACGCCAACCCCCGCCTCGCCCTCGAGAATTTATTCCTAAATATTTGACTATAAATTATCCTGTAGTATAATTGCCGTATGGGAAATGAAAGAAATCCAAAACCTGTTAATCCAAGGGATGCTGCATTTATAGCAAGATTAAGAGCTACTGCAGCAACACCCTCATCTCCTCTCGTGACTGAACCTTCGATTCCTCCTGAAAATGAAGATGCACCTCAAAGAGATAGAATGATAAAAGCAACTTTTGAAGCTGCCAATCAAACTATTGGAACCGTTCCTTTTTTGGAGGAAATTAGAGATAAAATGTTACCAGGATGGAGTGTTGAAGCGATTAGCACAACAGGCGATAGTCATCCTTTAAGCTACCGCACTTCTCATGTTGAGGGAGGAGAAATTGATTTCTCATTTTTTGGTGCAGTATTAAAGAGTCCAACCAAAGATAAAATTATCGCAGTAGGATTCGCAACAGATTCATTCAGCAATTATATTCATGGGCCAGATGCTGTTGAAAAAGGTCACTTTGTTGCGTCTCATGGAACTTCATTTGGAGATTTGGTTTACAATGATAGCAATACACCAGATGGTCCAAAAAGAGATCTATCTTTTGGAGTTTCATATGCACAAGGAGCACCAGATTCAGGTGCAGCAACCCTCGTTGAAGCTGTAAATGCAATCAGGAGAATTGGATTTGAATCAGATAGGGAGCCAGAACCCAGATATAGATATTTTAATACAACATCAAGAGTAGCTCTTGGTGAAAAATCTAGTCAAAATATAAGATCGTCTGCAGATAATTCAGGAGAAGATCAGGGAATTTTTGATCCTGGGACTGGTACATTATTAACACATACCTACAAAGGAGAAAAAACATATGAAGAAGCATTGAGAAAAGTAATGGAAGATGGACTTGCTAAAATATTTGATTTAAAACCTGATTTAGCTACGCAAAATGTCCCTCAGGAAGTTACCCCACATATTATAGATGTTATCCTACGAACCTTTGATCATTTTAATAGCTTAGGCAAAAGAAGCGAAGTACCTTTCGGAGAAATTGGAAACCAATACAGAGCAGCAACTAGTCGAGGTTATGGAAAATATTTATCCTCTAGACCGACTCTTCATGAACACGTATCTAAATATTGGATTGGAGTCGCAGAAAGAATTAGATCCTACAGATCAAATAGACTTCCAGTAGTACCAGGAGGCGGAAGATACTATACGCCTCCATCTCCAACATTTATGGGTCAACCAGTAATTCACATAGAAAGACCATTTGATCCAGATAGCGCAGATTAACATCCTGCAAGTTACTTTTTATAGTCTTACAATTATTTGCCCTTAATTTTTTCATTTATAATATTAACCTCCCAAGGCCAGGCCTTGCGAGGCTATTTGAAATATGCATGTGAGAGATGTATACTACAGGACAATAATATGTCTAGAGACATATATGATCAATTTAAAGCAGCTCAGGAAGCCATAGCTGCACAAAGAGCAGAAGAAACTAGAAAATTAAATGAAGCTGCACAAAGAGCTGCGGCCATAGAAGCTACAAGAAAAGCTGAAGTGATCAGAGCAGCTAGCGAAAAACAGCGTTTAAGAGATGAAAAAATAGCTGCGCAAAAAGAAAAACTAGAACCTGTTGCTCAACAACTTCAGGCTATTTTAGAAGCAATAAAACTAAATGACCCGAGAATTCAGGCTGCTAGAGAAAAAGATGTTGCAACAGCAACAAAAATCATCGGACAAATTGATGATCCAAGATTAATATTTATTTTATTTCTAAGGTGGGGAAATAAATTTGGATTAACTCCACAAGAAGATTATCAGTTAGCACATCCCAAGAAAGGACTCATTGCAAGATATTTAGGGGAAGAAACTCCAGACAGAATAATCGGTGAAGATTTTCAGCAAGTAACAGTATCTTTAGGTTCTGAAAGAATAAGCGCTATTTCTGAAATTGGCTCACATGGTTCTTTAGAAACGGAAGGCTTTATTAAAGACACCTCGTTAATATATCCTTTATTGGCTACTGCTATCGAGAATCCTATGCGCAGATTTGAAGCTTTTAATCTTTTTACCAGTAGATATTCAGGGAATACATATTATCTGCGTAAAGATAGACAGGGCAGAAGTTGGGATATAAGCTCTATAGATCTATATGGAAGAAGGGAGTTTGAAAACTTACCAGGAGATTCGAGTGACTCTTGGTAAAAACTAACATTTTCTAACCCCGCCTCGCCCTAGAGAATTTATTCCTTAACCTATAGTTTTAGTTTAGCCTCATTTCTGATATAATTCCGCGATGAGTGAATTTGGTCCACGCCCAGGAATTGATCACGGATTTACACAAAGCAGAAGAGACTTTCTAAAAAACGCTGCACGATTTTCTGGTGGTTTAGTCCTTGGTGGAACTTTAGTCGAGATAGAACTACCAGCTTCTAATGAGCTGGGTAGAATTACCACTGAAGCTACAGGCAAACAAACAGGAAATTCACAATTCCGAGATTACGTCACTGACCTTTGCAAAACTAGTGCGAATGCTGAGCAATGCGGAAAAGATTTTCTTCGTTCGCCCTCAACGCAGTTGGAATCAGTTATAACTGCACCAATATCCGAAGAGCTATTTTTTAGAGCTGTTCCATCTTTTTTAGTTAGTGCGACTGATAATGATATAAAAAATCCTTTCAAAGAATCAGCAATAGGAACTGGGGGATTTAAGTTCAGCAGAAAAGAACTCATTGTTGGGGCAGTAACTACATTAACATTTGGATTTCTGCATAATATAACAAAAAAGGGATTCGACACCAATACGATACCAACACCACAACTACTACTTGGTGCTGCTAATTGGATTCTGCAAAGAAGATTTGGAGTACTTGCGCCGATATTAAATCACGCAAGATGGAATCATAAAATATTAAACGGATAGAACGGCACTGATTGCGACGCCAACCCCCGCCTCGCAATAGAGAACTTACTCCTTAACCTATAGCGCTAGCCTCGCAAGGCCTGGCCTTGCGAGGCTAATATTCCTAAACAGATATTTGATTAATAACTAGGGGAGATGTATACTACAGGACAATAATATGTCTAGAGACATATACGATCAATTTAGGGCAGCACAAGAAGCCTTAGCTGCGAAAGCGGCAGAAGAAGCTAGAAGACTAAATGAAGCAGCACAAAGAGCATCCGCTGTAGAAGCTACAAGAAAAGCTGAAGTAATTAAGGCAGCCAATGAAAAACAACGCCTAAGAGATGAAAAAATAGCTACTCAAAGAGAAGCACTACAACCCGTTGCCCAACAACTTCAGGATATTTTAGAAGCCATTAAGACACACGATCCAAGAATCCAAGCTGCTAAGCTAAAAGAGGTAGTTACAAATACCCAAATCCTAGGAACAGAAGATGATCCTAGATTAGTGTTTCTTTATTTTTTAAGATGGGGCAATAAATTTGGCACTACACCAAGGGAAGATCATCAGATAGCCCATCCTAAGAGAGGATTCGTAGCAAGCATGTTAGGATTAGCAACTCCTCCTCAAATTGTCGGAGAAGATTTTCAGCAAATTGCAGTAACAGCGAACCTAACTACAGTAGGTCCATTGGGCGAATCAGCAATAACTTTGGGAACTGACGATTTTGTAAATGATAACTCACTAATATACGATCCACTCGCTCAAGAAGTTGAAAATCCAATCAGAAGATATATTGCATACAAACTGGGCAGCTATATAACTGGTGGAAAAGGTCCCCGTATTGAACATCTCGAATATTATCTTACAGACATTCACGGTAAGCGCTGGGATTCTAGTTCTGTAACACAATCTGGAAAGCGTGCGTTTGTGAATAATCCCCCAGAAGAAATAGATAATTACGCGACTGCTAATTCTGGTGATTCATGGTAAAAAAGAATAACTCTTTTAACGCGAACTCCGCCTCGCATTAGAAAATTTATTTTTGAATATTTAAATTTAAAATTATATCTATTGAATTTAATAACATTTGATATAAAATTAACACATATTGACTACGACCTTAGTTTAAGCTATAACACACCTACAATATGGCAATTACACCTACGCCATCACCTAATCAAATACAAGAAACGGGAATTTTAATTAAATACCTCATATTTCCTATAGTAGTATCTTTATTGGCTGTTTTAGCAAGCTTCTTCGCAACATATGTGCAAAAAAGAAGATTCAAATCAAGCGAAATAAAATCTAAGACAACAAATATTTACGACAACCTCATAATAGACCTTGGCACCCTAATTGAATTATTTGAAAAACTAAAAACAGACAATGAAGAACGTGGGATGTACTATATTAAAAATATAAATTTAGGAGTTGACTCAGTTAAACATATACGAACATATATTGACGATATCTATTTATTTAATGATGAAACTTTAAGACGAAGATTAATAGAATGCATTGACTCAACTAGCACTATATTTACAGATATTTTAGGTTTAGAGAAATTTGCGATTGATCGGCAGGATACTTATCTACAATCCTATAAAGAGTCGCGAAAAGAATTAAGAAGTATTCAAATGAAAATTATTAAGCAGGATCTAAAGTTAAATGAAAATGGGTATGCAACCTCAGATTTATTAAGTGATTTTTCTTTAGATATAAAAACTAGAACCAAGTTATTATCTACAATTGAATCAATTAATAAAATACTTCAAGATGTACATGACGAATTTAACGCAAAAGAGACAGAGACAAACCGTCAAATTGCACAGGATGAAAAGAGACGTTTATCTTTTAATTTCAGACTTCTGGATACTCAAACCAAAATCAGAGAAGTTCTGTTTCAACTGACGAATGAACGCAACAGCATCTAACCTCTCTTATATTAAGTAACGATATTCTTATTCATATTTTATTGACACTTTGCATATTTTTTGAAACCATCAAATCAGTGAATACTTGTAAGTATTGTAAAAGTCCTACTCAGGAAAGTTTTTATTTTTGTCCTAACTGCGGGAAGAAAATAAAAGAGCCGCCTTTTAAATTTTCGCTCGGTAAGTCTATTACTATTATAGTAGCTGCATTTTTACTTCCTCCTTTCGGGATAATTCCCGGAGTTAAATATTTCTTAAAAGATGATAAGAGAGCGCAGTTTGTGGGACTAATTACAATTGGAGTTACCATCATCGCGACTGGACTTATGATTATTATTACCTCAAGGGTTATTAACTATTATAAAGAAGCATATAACCAGATAATTGGAATCCAAAATTCCATGAATGCGATGCCCGCTAGTAATCAGCAAGAATTACTTAACCAGATAGAAAGTCTCCAAAATTAGCCTCAAATTTGCTATAATGCCCGATTATGTCATTAGAAAGAACACCTCAAGTTCCAGAAAAAGATTTACAAACAAATCCAAGAGTTGAACAAAGTCTCGCTTTATTAACTGGAAATTTACCAGAAAAGACTTTAGGCAGGCATTTAGCGTTCTGGGGAGCATTTCTTGTTTGCATAAGTATTCCTATGGTGGAGTCATCTTTAAAATCAAATAGCCCAAAGGATATTTTATTTGGAGTAGGACTAACTTATTTAGGACTACGCATGATCTTTGATGCCAAAGACAAGTTATCCACACCAGTACATTCTGAGCTAGCACAACCTATTGGCATAAGAAAAAAGAATCTTTTATACTTAAAAAGAGTAGGTCCAAACTAAATAGACTTATGACTTCTATGATTAAAACTAAAAATTTTGAATTGGCTACTTACGAAAAAGGGGATAAGGATTCTGAAAAACTTGCAATAGTTTTACCAGGAAAACTAGACACAAAAGATTACTCACATATAGCTAGTCATGTAAATCTTCTAGCGGAACTTGGATTTTACGCTGTTTCATTTGATCCACCAGGAACTTGGGAAAGTCCAGGCGAATTAAGTCTTTATACCACTACAAACTACATTAAAGCAGTAGAAGAAGTAATAGAAAATTTCGGAAATAAACCTACATTTGTTACGGGACACAGCAGGGGAGCAAGTGTCGCGATGATTTCAGGTGTAAAAAATCCATACGTTATCGGATATGCATCCATAATGCCGGGCATTACAGAAAATTCACTTACGGCACTTACTAAAAAAGTTTCCTATAGAGATTTGCCGCCAGGCGGGGGAGAGAAAATAAAAGAATTTGATTTACCAGATTCTTTCTATGAGGATGAAGAAAACTATAGAGTAACTGAGGAAATAAAAATGAGTAAAAAACCTAAATTAATAATTGCCGGAAAAGATGACACAATTTGTTTACCAGAAAGAGTAAAAGAAACTTTTGATAGATTATCAGATCCAAAAGTCTTCTCGCTAATAGACTCACCTCATGACTATCGAAAATATCCAGAAAAAATTGAAGAGGTAAATAGACAGTTAAAAAACTTCATCAACAAATATTTAATTTAGCCTCATTTTTTGGTATAATCTCCCCTTATGGAAAGACCGAATTGGGTTTCGAGACCTACAATTAAAAGAGCAGACAGAGCCAACTGGCCAGCACACAGGGTAGAGCCACTAGGCAGCATAATCCGCGATCACTCAACGCACGAAGTACGTGAAGAGATGATGCATGAGCTTTGGGGAAGATATGGTAATGTGAGAACTTTTGGAAAATTTGTTGAAAGAATAAAAACTCAAGAAGGTCTCATAGATCCACGAAAGCCCTAGAAAGTGGTCGTTTTTTTTGCTAAGATAGTCT
>CAZMGC010000008.1:0-40163 GCA_964565795.1 uncultured Gammaproteobacteria bacterium | reverse complement strand
GTCGCAGGTTCGAACCCCGCAGCAGCCACTTCATAATCGTCATTATGGATTTATCTCAATTTAAAAATAAAAAAATTGCTGTTGTCGGAGAAGGGTTTGAAGGACAATCAAGTGCTAAGTTTTTGGAAAAGGCCGGTGCAGTTGTAGAAATTCGAGATCAAAAACAAGGAGAAGATTACCTGAAGGGTCTCGAGAGCTTTGACTTGGTAGTGCGTTCGCCTGGCATCAAGCTTTCTGAGCTTGAAAAATTTGTTTCTCGCAAAAAGATCTCCTCTCAAACAAAAATTTTTATGGATCTTTGTCCGTCTCCTGTAGTTGGCGTTACTGGAACAAAAGGAAAGGGAACAACTGCGAGCTTGATCGCTGAAATTTTAAAAGCAGATGGTAGAGATGTGTATCTAGGTGGAAACATTGGGGTTCCTCCATTAGAATTCTTAGAAAATGTTACTCCTAATTCATGGGTAGTTTTAGAAATGAGCTCATTCCAGCTTGCGGATTTAGAAAAAAGTCCCCACATAGGAGTTATGCTTATGGTAACGAGCGAACATATGGATTATCACAAGGACATAAATGAGTATGTGGAGGCTAAAAGAAATATCTTAAGTCATCAAACAAATAATGATTTTGCAATTATAAATAGAGATTATCCAGCAAGTAATGAATCAGATATTTTGACTGACGGAAAAGTTTATTTTGTTTCCCGCGAGCGTGAGGTAGAGGAGGGATGTTTCGCATTAGGTAATCAGGTGATTTTGAGAACAAATGGGAACTCAGTCCCCGTAGTTGATACTCGTGAGCTTTTATTAAGGGGCGAACATAATCAGGAAAATGTTTGCGCCGCAGTTATGGCTGCATATTTAGCCGGAGTTAGGGTAAGCGTTATAACTAAGGCAATTAAAGCATTTAAAGGCTTGGAGCATAGGCTTGAATTAGTAGGAAAAGTAAATGGAGTCGAATACTATAATGATTCATTTTCTACTACACCGGAAACGGCAATTGCTGCAATAAAATCTTTCGAAAATCCTGAAATTTTAATTCTTGGCGGGTCTTCAAAGAATAGCGATTTCAAGGAATTAGGAGAAGTGATTGGAAGTGCTGAAAATATTAAAGCAATTATTGGAATAGGAGAAGAGTGGGCGAGAATTAAAGCTGAAATTAAAAACCTTAAACCAGAAACTTTAGTAATTGAAGGAGCAGATAGTATGGAAAAAATTGTAGTTGCTTCATCAAAATTGGCTGCTCCAGGAGATGTAGTTCTTCTTTCTCCAGCTTGCGCTTCATTTGGAATGTTCCAAAACTACAAAGACCGAGGGGATCAGTTTAAAGAACAGGTAGTGAAGTTAATTAACTGAGCTTTGCTGTTGTTGGTATTAATATCCTGGTTGTTATTTCCTTAGGTTCTTTGGCGCCAGATTTTTCAGATCTACCTAGTGCCATAACATCTAATTTATGTACAGGCATATGATTGTGGTAAAAATCAACATCGGCCTGAGTCTGTTCTTCTATGAGAGAATTTTTTGGATTTGTGAGCGCGAATAAGATATCTGCAACTGGGAAAGGATGGAGTTTGATTGGAGATGGTGAATATACTACCGGTTGATCATCGATAGGTAAAGTTAGGCCAGGTGTTTTATTAACAAAAGATATGCTGTAAACATAAGTAGAATCTTTTTCTCTGTCTCCAATTACATACCATGTGAACCTGGGTTCTTCAGTGATTTCCGGTTTATGCAATGACCATTCAATTCTTAGTATAGTTCCCTGAGGGTATTTAGATAGATCAAGCATAGATTGGCTATCACCTTGAAATGTAGCAAGTGGTTCTTGGGGAGATTTACTAATAAATTCCTTAACAGACTTTTTTGCCTTAAGCTCTGATTCTAAATTTCTCTTTTCACCCAGTGATTCGACTGGATGGAGGCCTCTGTAACTGTACAATCTAGATTTTAAACTCATAGCCGCTCTTTCAAAAGGCCTTTGATTTGGATGCTCTCCGTTTTCACTCATTAATTAATAATACCATGCCTATTTTAATATAAGCTATAATTAGAGCTTATGAAACCGAAGTTTAAGATAATTTCAAAACATAAATCTGCTAGAGCTGGAGTAATAAAAACTTCACATGGGGATATTCTCACTCCTGCGTTTTTTCCAGTAGGTACAAAAGGGACTTTAAAATCTATGACTGGAGCTCAAATTAGAGAAATAAAACCTCAGGCAGTTTTGGGAAATACATATCATCTTATGCTTCAACCTGGCGAAGATTTAGTAGAGAGAATGGGAGGACTTGCGAAGATGATGGATTGGAATGGGCCTACTTTTACAGATTCAGGTGGATTTCAGGTATTTTCCCTCGGAGTTGGGCTTGAAAAGCCAGGAGTAAAGTTTTTAAAAGATCCTTCGGCAAGCTCAGGACAAGAGAATATAGATGCGAAGCCTCGATTGAATAGGATTACAGAGGATGGAGTAGAGTTCCAGTCTCATATTGACGGAACTAAACACAAATTAACGCCAGAGACTTCAATTGAAATTCAGGAAAAATTAGGAGCTGATTTAATAGTCGCTTTTGATGATTTAGAGTCGCCAACTTATGATGAGGCTCAGACTTTGAAGTCTCTAGAGCTTACAGAAAAGTGGCTTTTAAGGTCGCTTAAGGCTCATAAAAGAGCGGATCAGCTAATGTATGGTGTAACTCATGGTGGTCAGTTTGAAGATTTGAGAAAAGAATCGGCGAAATTTGTAAACGAAAATTTCGATGCAGTAGCGCTTGGCGGAGCACATTCTTCTAAAAAGAATTTATATGAAGTTATAAATTGGACAATAGAAGAATTAGATGATGAAAAACCTAGACATTTACTGGGAATTGGCGAAATTGATGATATTTTCGAAGGGGTCGCGCGGGGAATTGACACTTTTGATTGTGTAATTCAGACTCGTCTTGGAAGGATGGGTCATGTTTTTGTTTCGCCAAAAGAGGGAAATGTTAAGAACCGTTTCCGTTTTGATATTACTAAGTCTAAATTTGCCTCTGATTTAAAACCAATTGATCCTAATTGTGATTGTTATGTTTGCAAAACTTATCCTAGAGCTTATATAAACCATTTGTTTAGGAGTAGGGAGTTATTGGCATATACTTTAGCTTCATATCACAATGTTTATTTCACTGTAAATTTAACTAATAAGATAAGGACCTCCATAATTAATGGAGATTTTAATAAATTAAAGCTAAATTGGTTTGAATAAAATCTCATAGTATGATAAAATCCCTCCTCTATGGCAGAAGAAGCAGAAAGAAATGCTAGGCAATTTGAGGCACTAGGTAATCATGATCTTGCAATGATTATGCGAGGCGTTGCTTCAATAGCAAGAAGTAGGGGTATTTATAGATTTGATATCCATTATGGTAGTGAGCAGCCTCGACCTGCCGAAGCGGAGAGAGCTTTAAACATATTAGCATTTACTCAAGGCGTTTACGATATTAGATCCTTAACGCTAGATACAACACAAATAGTAGCTGTAGGTAAATTACTTCCAGTAATGTTGGAGAGTATTTCTGAACAAGAAAGAAGAGTTATTGAGCTTCGGTATGGTCTTGTTGATGGCGTAGGTCATACATATTCTCAAATCGGTAAACAACTATCTTTTTCAGGAGAAAATGTTGATCGAATTAAAAGACATGGATTAGCAAGATTAGCTCATCCAACAAGAAGAACGCCTTTGGATGAAGTAGTTCTTCCAACGAATAGAATACCTTTAGAGGGTGCCACGTTCAATGATAGACATTATTTTTTTAGAGATACTGCAAGAGTCGAAAGAATAGACCATTTATTAGCGAGAAGCCGTTAAGCTTCAAAAAAAATCCTAGATTTAATGTCATCAAATAGGTATTGACATTTGCTCTTAATATCACTATACTAGTACGATGATAGTAAGGAGCAAGGAGCGAAATAAGCAACTTGAGGAGTTTATAGATGCTCTTTTGAAAATGGATAGTAAGGAAAAGATGAAAGATTTCCTGGAAGGAATATTAACTCCAAAGGAGTTAATTGAGTTATCCCATCGATTGGAAATCGTAAGGATGCTAAAGCGTGGAGTTTCGCAGCATGAGATTGCAGATAAGCTTGGTGTAGGAGTAGCGACAGTTGGACGAGGTTCAAGGGAGTTGCAAAATGGGAGATTTAAAAATGTTTAAGTTTGATTTTATTAATTTAAATTGGTCAAGCCTTCAATTGGAGGCTTGTCTTAGCGCGTAAAAAATTAGTTTTTAGCTTTAATACAAACCTCCAGAAATGGAGGTTTTTTAGTGGAAAGGAGGTGAAAATTATGGAAAGCGAAGGAAGAACCGTAAAGAATCCTGGATTTAAAAGAAGGTTTCATAATCCAGATGGAACATTTGAAGACTTAAGTTATCTTGATGTTGAGAATCGCGTGGAGGCGCAAGTTCAAGAGAGGCTTGGTGTATCAATTGATGATATTAGTAGCGGAAAAACTGATCGAGATTTTCTTGATAAATATCTAGATATTGATCATGAAGTTAGATATGGTAGGCCATCAAGCTCATTATATGTGATAGATGGAAATACTTTTATTCATCGTCAAACTTTACAAACATTGGGAAGTAGTTGTTATAGTCCGGGAACTTCAGTGGTTGTGTTTGAAGGACTTAGTGGATCAGAGGAGGGGAGAAGATATGAAGCGGAAATCACTGGAGCCAGTATAAAGGTTCAAAAAGAGTTAAGCTAAGCTTAAGGCGGCAGGTTACTTCGTCCTGCCGCCAATGATATAATTATGATTATGGAAAACAAAAAGAAAGTTTATTCTGGAATTCGAGCTACAGGCCGGCTTCATCTCGGCAATTATTTTGGTGCTGTAAAGGGGATGCTTGAGCTTCAAGATGAGTATGACTGTGTATTTTCAGTTGTAGATTTGCACGCCATAACTACTCCTTATGATCCGAAAAAATTACAACAAAATGTAAAAGATGTAGTCTTGGATTACCTCGCAGCGGGATTAAATCCTGAAAAATGTCTTATTGAGATACAGAGTAGGGTGCCAGAGCATACAGAGCTCGCTTATCTTTTAGGTACGATTTATCCGGTAAGTCGCCTTGAAGATCTTCCAACTTATAAAGATAAAAAAGCCCAGTATCCAAAGTATGTAAACATGGGACTTTTATACTATCCGGTTCTTATGGCTGCAGATATTTTACTTTACAAAGCTGAGCTTGTTCCGGTTGGAATTGATCAGGAGCCACATTTAGAAGTAGCTAGAGAAATTGCACGTAAGTTCAATTCTATATATGGAGAAATTTTTCCAGAGCCTGAAAGATTTGCGACAAAAGGCGAGTATGTGCCTTCATTAACCGGGGAAGGGAAGATGAGTAAGACCGTAGAGGGTTCATCAATCCTTTTAACTGATGATTTAGAGACTATAAAAAAGAAACTGGCGGCTGTCCCTACTGATTCCGGAACAACTGGTGGGGAGGTGCCAAAGACGGGAGGAGTGGCAAACTTATTTGTTTTACTAAAACTATTCGGGAAAGAAGATTTGTATACAAAATATGCCCAGGATTTTAATGCGGGAAATATAAGATATTCTGATATGAAAGCTGATTTAGCGAATGCTATTTTTGAGAGTTTGTCGCCGGTTCAGAAAAAAAGAACTGAAATAGAATCATCGTTTGATTTAGAAAGTATGTTAAATAAGCATACTGAGATTTGTAGAGAAGTGGCCTCTCAAACATTATTTGAAACAAAGCAGAAGATGGGTCTTCTTTAGCTTTAAATAATATTCAGCTTATGATATAATTTTTTTTCAATGGCAGCAGGCAGAAAAACAAAAAAAACTCTTTTCCCCAAAGTTAATAAAAAAGTAAAGAATTGGAAAAATCTCCTTATATATGGATCTGTTTTTATTTTTCTAGGACTATTATTTATAGGTGTTAATCAGCCTACAGGAAAAGTGGATTCTGTTCCTTTGTCTCAGGCAATACAGGAAGTAAAAAGAGGTAGCGTGAAAGAAATCGAGGTTCATGATAACAAGTTAGTTTTAAAGCTAGATGATAAAAACGTTGAAGCTTTTAAAGAACCAGGTTCAAATGTCTACACACTTTTTAAAGATGCAGGAGTAGATTTAAGTAAAACTAAAGTTAGTATTAATGATAAAACCACTTTAAATAATTGGATTAGTATTTTTGCATCTCTTCTTCCGATTCTTCTAATGGTGGGATTTTTCTATTTTATATTTAGGCAAGCTAGGGGAGCGCAGGACAGTGTGTTTTCTTTTGGCCAATCTAAAGCTAAGCTTTATAGCAAAGACACTCCGAAAATAACTTTTGCAGATGTTGCTGGAGTTGATGAGGCAAAAAAAGAACTTGAAGAAATCGTAGATTTTCTTAAAAACCCAGGAAAATATAAAAGTATTGGTGCCCGTACTCCAAAAGGAGTTTTAATGATTGGACCAGCTGGAACTGGAAAAACTCTTTTAGCTCGCGCTACAGCAGGAGAGGCAAATGTGCCATTTTTCTCAATCGCAGGATCAGAATTCATGGAAATGTTAGTGGGAGTTGGAGCATCGCGTGTGCGTGATTTGTTTGGAACTGCAAAGAAGGCACAGCCTGCAATTATTTTCATCGATGAAATTGATGCGATCGGTAGACAGCGAAGCTCAGGATTCATGGGTGGTCATGATGAGCGTGAGCAGACATTAAATCAAATACTTGTTGAGATGGATGGATTTTCCCCAAACGAACAATTAGTTGTTATGGCTGCAACAAATAGACCTGATATTTTAGATCCAGCACTAGTCAGACCTGGAAGATTTGATCGTCGCGTTGCTTTAGAACTTCCTGATGTAGAGGGCAGAAGAAACATATTAGGAATTCATTCCAAAAATAAACCCATGGATACGAAGGTGGATTGGGATAAGGTAGCAAAAAGAACAGTAGGGTTTTCTGGTGCGGATTTAGAGAATATGTTAAATGAAGCCGCAATTAGGGCTGCAAGAAATAACCGAAAAAAGGTTGACATGTCTGATCTTGAGGAAGCAGCAACTAAGGTTAAATTAGGGCCTGAAAAGAAAAGACTCCAAACGGATATGGATAGGAAAATGACAGCATATCATGAGGCTGGACATGCACTCGTCGGTTGGGAAATGCCACATATCGATCCGATTCACAGGATTTCCATTGTCAGCCGCGGTATGAGCTTAGGACATACCATGACTGAGCCAATTGATAGAGTGCACGAGACAAAGTCACATTTAATTGAAGAAATCGCGATGATGCTTGGTGGTCAGGCAGCAGAAAGAATTGTGTTTAATGATATAACAACTGGTGCATCTAATGATATTGAAAGAGCTACAAAAATAGCGCGCGCAATGGTCATGAGGTTTGGTATGAGTAGCCTAGGTCCTGTTACCTTAGAGGTTCAAAAAGAATCCCCATATGACACAGATAGTCTTTCTCCTGAAATGCAAGCTAAGGTAGACATTGAGGTTAAAAGAATTATCGATGAGGGGATGGAAGAGGCAACAAGAGTATTAAAAAAACTCAGAAAGAAGCTTGATCTTTTAGCAGAGGAGCTTCTAAAACAGGAAACAATTGAATCTGAGGGATTTGAGAAATTAATTGGACCTAAGAAAATGCTTCCTGGCCACAAGCCTGCAATCCTCCCAGTTGAAGCTTAATCTCCTATTGACAATTGCTTCAGAAAGATCAACAATCAGACTAATGAACGGATTTCAAGGAAACATTGCGACATTTAAAGAGGCTATAGAAGTTATTAAGAAATTCTGGAAAGAATTTCTTATATCGATAATAATTGTGCTTTTAATTAATATATTAAGTCAATTTATCCAAACTCTTATAACAAAACCAAACCAAACCGGCTCTATGATTGTCGGGTTTATTCTGTCAATATTTTTAATGGTTGTTTCATGGATTATTACAGTAGGTTTCTTCAAAATAATTATTGATGGAGTAGGGAATGTAAAACCAAATGTCCGCGATTTATATCTTCAATATAGAAGAGTTCCATCGTATTTGCTTTCCACTTTTGTAGCGAGTATTATTTCAATTGCTGGATTTTTCTTATTAGTATTTTCAGCTTTTCCTTTAACAGCAAGATATCAATTTGTTTATTTATTTGTAATTGATAAAAAGGTTGGCACAGCAGAAGCTCTTCATTTAAATGATGTTGCAACTAGGGGATCGCTTTGGAAAATAATAAAGTTTGATATATTTTTAGTTCTTATAAATTTAGTATGGGTACTGGTAGCTATGATATTGTTTGCGATAGGCGCAGGCCTATTATCATTCCTTCCTCTCTTAGGACTGTTATTCACAGGTCCTATTTCGATAGTTGCTTATGTAGTTGCTTATAAAAAGTTTAGTTCTGCCCCAGCACAAAATGTAAAAGAACAGAATGGGAAAATGATAGCGATTATAGTTGGACTATTCGTGGTTCTAGTTATTGGTCTTGCAGTATTAGGTGGAGGCATGTTTGCTGCGCTAAGCTCAAATCCTGCATTTAAAAACACCATAATGCAGAATACTGGTTCTTCATCATTTGGAGACGCTTACAAAAATGCATACAAAGCTTCTTTTGTTCAGAGTTGCACGCAAGGTGGCGGAGAAGATGCTACTTGTACTTGTATTGCAAATTATATAGTAGAAAACTACTCTCAAGAGCAATTATTAGAAATGGAACAAGAATATTCAAAGACAAATGAAACTCCTGAAGAAATAACTTTAGCTTCGAATTCTTGTCTACCAGCTCAATAAAGATTAAAACTTCTGATATAATCCATTCATGAGTAAGCTTGTTCTTGTTGATGGTAATGCCATTGTTCACCGCGCATACCATGCTCTACCACCGCTACATAAGACTGAGGATGGTCAATTAACAAACGCTGTATATGGATTCTTCTCTATGGTTTTAAAGATTACTTCGGATCTCGCCCCAGATCATTTAATTGTATGTTTTGATCGCGCAGCTCCTACTTTTAGAAAACAAATGTTTTCTGGTTATCAAGCGACCAGGCCTAAGATGGATGAAGGACTTTCCGGCCAATTTAAAATTATCGGAGAAGTTTTGAGAAAAGTTAATATTTGCATATTTGAACTTGATGGATATGAGGCTGATGATCTTATCGGAACTTTGGCAAAGCAAGCCTCAGAAAAAGATAAAGAGAATCAAGTAATCATTGTCACAGGTGATCGTGATCTTCTTCAATTGGTTAACGATCAGGTTTTAATTCTTGCGCCAATTATTGGAGTTACGAAGATGATTTTATTTGATCCTGATAAAGTTAAGGAAAAGTATGGAGTTTCGCCTTCAAATTTTGTCGATTATAAGGCTCTCATAGGGGACAATTCTGATAATTATCCAGGGGTAAATGGAATTGGACCAAAAACCGCAATTGATTTGGTAAATAGATTCGGAAATCTTGAAAACATGTATCAGAACTTAGGCGAAATTAATCCTAGGACTTCAGAAAAACTTGCAACAGATGCTGAACAAGCAGCTCTTGCAAAAAAACTCGCAACAATTATCGTAGATGCACCAATTCATTTAAAATTTGATGAATGCAAAGTGGAGAGTTTGGATAGGCAGGCCTTGTTGGCTTCCTTTGAAAAGCTAGACTTTAATAGTTTGATTACTAGATTTAAATTAGATCAAAAGCCATCCGCCAGGGCTCTTGCTAAGGCGGACAAGAAAGTAAAAGAAGAACAAGAAAAGGAAAACCAACTGGGATTACTATGAAAGTAGCAATTGTTCACGATTACATAAAAGAATATGGTGGAGCAGAGAGGGTGTTAGAGTCGCTACATAATATCTTTCCAAATGCGCCAATTTATACTTCAGTTTACCTCCCTAAATATTTAGGTCCGCATAAAGAGCGTTTTGAAAAGTTTGATATTCGCACTTCCTGGGCTCAAAACTTGCCATTTAAAGCAAAACTTATTAGTCCACTTAGGCTAATCGCTCCTCTAATTTTTGATTCGATGGATTTATCAGAGTTTGACGTAATTATCGTATCAGCGACTGGCGCATATACCCCAAACTTTATAAATAAAAAGAATGCAAAGCTTATCTGCTATTGCCACACACCACCTCGGTATCTTTATGGATATGAGACTGCAAGAAACTGGAGAAAAAATATTTTTTCTAGAGTGATCGGCAATCTTTCAATTCATTTTCTTCGCATTATTGATCATAGATCCTCACAAAATGTGGATTATTTTATAGCTAACTCAAATAACACTAAAGCTAGAATTGAAAAGTTTTATAGAAAAGATTCCAAAGTTATTTATCCACCTGTTGAGGTTTCATCTGGAGATACTGAAAAGGGCGATTATTACTTAACAGGAGGAAGAATTGCTAGAGCAAAACATCCAGATTTAATTATGAGATCTTTTCTAAAAAATGGATTACCGTTAAAAGTTTTTGGAAAAAGTTTTGGGGGATATGAAAGGGAAATAGGTGAATTATTAAAAGAGAAAAATTCAAACGTGGAGTATTTGGGAGAGGTAACAGACGAGGAAAAAGACAGGCTTATGAAAGGGGCAAAAGGTTTTGTTTTTGCTTCAATTGACGAGGATTTTGGCATAATTCCAGTAGAATCAATGATGAATGGGACACCAGTTATCGCTCATAAATCAGGTGGAGTATTAGAAACAATTGTTGAAGGAAAAACAGGAGTGTTCTTTAATGATTTGACAATTGAGAGCATAAATAATGCAATTAAAAGATTTGAGAAAATAAAGTTTAATACAAATGACTTGCAAAAGCACGCAGAAAAATTTAGCAGAAATAGGTTTGAAAAAGAGATAAAGGAGTTTGTGCGGAACCATGCCTGAGTTGCCAGAAGTTGAGACAGTTAAATTAGGACTCCAGAAGTATTTAAAAGGCCACAAATTTGTAGACGTTAATATATTATCTAAAGGAATTTTTGAAGGAGATCCTAAGGAAATAATTGGAGCAAAAGTAATTGAAATTCGCAGGTTTGGAAAAGGTCTGGTTATTGATTTAGATAATAAGAAATCTCTCGCAATCCATATAAAACTCACTGGGCAAATCATTTATAGAGATCCAAAAACCGCGAAAATACCTGTTTCACCTCAAAAAGTGAAAACTCTTCCAAATAATGCCACGAGAATTATTTTTAAATTAGATCGTGACGCAGTTTTATATTTCAATGATTTGCGAAAGTTTGCTTGGGTGAGAGTAGTCGATACTGATAAGGTTATGGAAATGTCTTTCTTTAAAAATATGGGGCCAGAGCCTTTTAAGGATTTAACTTATGAGAAGTTTGAGAAGATTATTAGTAATTCTAAGATTGTTGTAAAGCCTTTAATTATGGACCAAACGAGAATTGGGGGAATTGGGAATATTTATGCAAATGATGCGCTTTTTCTAGCCAAAATTGATCCAAGGAGACGCGCGAATACTTTAAGTTTGCCTGAGATAAAAGCGCTTTATGACGCTGTTCTAAAAGTTATGGAGAAAAGTATGAAGTTTGGCGGTGCAAGTGAGTTAAATTTTGTAAATGTTATGGGGCAGGAGGGAGAATATCAAATGCATTCTTTGGTTTATGGGAAAAAAGGCAAGAAGTGTCTAAATTGTGGTAAGGAAATTAAGAAGATTTTCCTAGGCGGTAGAGGCACATTCTTCTGCGAAAATTGCCAAAAATAAGGATTGTAAGATTTTGGTTGGTATATTGACGTTTAAAAGGGTTTAGAATAGAATTAGTGCAATTGAAATACCCTTTAGGGTCTTTTTTTAAGCTTATTTATGGGTTCAAACTATACAGATAAGGTCGTAATCTCGGTCGGAGGATCACTAATTTACCCAGAAGGAGGAATTGATACTAAGTTTCTCGAAAAGTTAAATAAGTTCGTAAGAGAACAGTTGGCGGCAAATCCTAACCGCCAATTTTTTTTGATAACAGGTGGAGGAACAATTGCACGCCATTATAGAGATGCAGGAGCAGAGGTAATTGGACATGAGCTTACCCGCGATGATTTAGATTGGCTAGGAATCCACGCAACTAAAATGAACGCCCATTTGGTACGCACCATTTTTAGAGATATTGCGCATCCGTTTGTACTTAAACATTATGAAATTATTAGAAAGGTAGAGGAAAGAGTGGTTGTGGCATCCGGTTGGAAGCCTGGATGGTCCACGGACTTTTGTTCTGTAATGATTTGCGAAGACTATGGAATAAAAACCCTCATTAACCTCTCCAACATAGACCAAGTATACGATGATGACCCAAGAAAAAATCCAAACGCCAAGCCACTAGAAAAAATTTCCTGGGAAAATTTTAGAAAAATGGTGGGGGATGAATGGATTCCTGGAATGAACTCTCCATTTGATCCAATTGCATCTAAAAAAGCTCATGAACTAGGGGTAAAAGTAGTAGTTCTAAATGGAAATAATATGGAAAATCTTGAAAATTACTTTAATGGAAAAGACTTCCTGGGTACTGTGATAGAATAGCTTCTAAATCAACTAATTATCCAACAATCCAATTCCAAATTATCCAATAATTGGTTTATTTGCTGATTTATTATTAGTTGATTGGTTAATTTATGCTCAAATCTCTTTCTCTTCAAAATTTCCGCAATTATAAGAAATCTAGCTTTGATTTTAAAGATAAATCTTTAATTATTATTGGTCCAAATACTGCTGGGAAATCCAATCTTATTGAATCAATTTTTCTTTTGTCCGCAGGAAAAAGTTTTAGAGCTGAAAAAGATTTTCAAATGGTAAAGATGGGACATGAAATGGGAAAAATAAAAGCCCAAGTAGGAGAAATAGATCTGGAGGTTGTAGTGACAGTAGGGGAAGTCGCGGGAGTTAGAGCTCAATATAAGAGATTTTTCGTAAATGGAGTCGCTAAAAGAAGGCAGGACTTTGTAGGAAATCTTCCTTCAGTTCTTTTTTCTCCCCAAGACCTTGAGATTGTCGTTGGATCTCCAGGCCTGCGTCGTTCTTTTCTTGATAACGTTTTAGACCAAACAGACAGAGATTATAGGATTGCGTCAATTGGTTATTCTAAGGCTCTAAAGCAAAGAAATGCGCTTTTAGAATTAGTAAAAAACGGACTACAAAGACGCGAAAGCGAGTTTGAATATTGGGATAATTTAGTTATAAGAAATGGGAATGTGATAACCCGAAAAAGAGAAGAATTTATTAAATACTTAAATGATTCTAAAAAAGATATTTTTGAATTTAAAATCGAATACGACAAAAGCTTAATTTCTCGTGAGAGGCTTGATCAATACAAAGATGCTGAAAAATCAGTCGGAGTTACACTAGTTGGTCCTCATAGAGATGATTTTAAGATACTGTTTGATTATGGAGTGGGGGAGCTCGTGGAGTTAAAATCTTTTGGGTCACGTGGTCAACAGAGATTGGGAGTTTTACAACTTAAATTACATGAGCTTAGCTATGTGCACGATAATATTGACACCAGGCCCATTCTTCTTCTAGATGATGTGTTTTCAGAATTAGACGAGGGGCATATTAATTTGATCTTGCGGATTATTGATAATCAGCAAACAATTGTAACTACTACACATGAGGAGTTTATTCCTGCGAAAATCCAGCGTACAATGGATATAATAGAATTGAATGGAAAAAAAGATTGAATTTAAGGTGGGAGCAGATGCTCTTCGTGGTTCACTATTTACACCAGAAGGGAAAGGCCCATTCCCAGGGGTTATTTTTTATCATGGGCGGGGGTCAAATAGGGGAAGATATTTAGGAATAAGTAAAAGACTTGCAGAAAAGGGATTTATAGCACTCGCTTTTGATTTCAGAGGCTGCGGAGAGAGTGATGGAAATTTTCCAGATCAAACTCAGAGAATGGGAATTGATGATGCAAGAGAGGCTTTAAAATTTCTTCTAAAACAGGATGTAGACAGAAATAGAATTGGGTTAATGGGTACAAGTTTTGGTGGGTTTGTTGCTGCAATAATCATTCCTGAGTTTGAATTCATTAAATCGTTAGTTTTAAGGGTGCCTGCAATTTTCACTGAAGATATTATGGACATAAACGTAAAGGATTTGAGGATTTATTCATATGAAGACAAAAAGAAGTGGTTAAGTTCGATTGCATATGATGGGATTTCAAAATTTAAAGGAGATTTGCTTGTAATTCAATCTGAGCATGATGAAGTGGTTAAGGATTGGATAGTTAAGAATTATTATGACCAGGCTACAAGTGCTTCAAAGCGTGAGTATTATGTCCAAAAGGGGGCTGGACATTCTCTACATGCAACACCCGACTCTCTTAAGGAATTTTATGAGCTCACTTTCGACTGGTTTTTAAAAACAATTTGATGCAAAAGTTTGATCCTTCAATTTTAAAAGATCTTTATATTCCTGCACCTGGTTCTCATAAAGGACAAAATGGGAAAGTTTTGGTGATCGGTGGATCTCATTTGTTTCATTCTTCGGCCTTTTGGGCTTTAGAAATAGCTTCAAAAATAGTAGATATGGTGTATTTTTCTTCAACCCCCATGAATAATGAAATTGTAAAAAAATTAAAATCAAAGTTTATTAATGGAATAATAGTTCCTCGCGAAAAGTTAGAAGATTATATTGCAGAAGCGGATGCTGTTTTAATTGGTCCAGGACTTCCTCGCCCTGATGGAATGGAATTAGGGGATGATGATACGAAAGTTTTAACAGAAAAATGGCTTATGAAATTCCCAAATAAAAAATGGGTAGTTGATGGGGGAAGTCTTCAGGTAATTGAACCTGCAATAATTCCAAAAACAGCCATAATTACACCAAATAAAAAAGAATTTAAGATGCTGTTTGGGAAAGATTTGAAACCAGAAATCGTGGCTGATTTGGCGAAGAAATACGATTTTACTATTCTTGCAAAAGGGGAGAAAGATTGTGTTTGCGATTCTCATTCTTCAGTAGAAATATCTGGAGGAAATGCTGGATTAACAAAAGGTGGAACAGGAGATGTTCTCGCAGGATTAGTTGCAGCTCTTTATGCCAAAAATGATGCCTTTTTAAGTGCGTGTGTAGCTAGCTATGTAAATAAAAAAGCCGGAGAATCTTTATTTGAGAACGCAGGGCTTTATTATAATGCAAGTGATTTGGTTAACGAGATTCCCCGGGTCATGAAGAAAATCATTTGACAAATCTATAAAAAGGCCTATAATACTCAATCTTATGCGTACAATAACAATTTTAGGAAGAGGTGCGTGGGGAAGCGCTCTCGCATCAGTTTTAAAAGCAAATAATAGAGAATTTGTTATTTGGGATAGAAAATCTGAAATTGCGCCTAACGGAATTGTGGTTTTGGCTATTCCAACTCAGGCAATTAGAGAAGTTTTAACTAAAAATAAAGAAAGTCTTAAAAATTCTATTATTATTAACACCTCTAAAGGAATTGAAAAGGGAACACATAAGCTCCCATTTCAAATTGCTCATGAAGTTCTGGGAAATAATATTAAATACCTTTCGCTTTTTGGCCCAAGTTTTGCCGTAGAAGTTGAAGAAAAACTTCCAACACTTGTTAATTTAGCTTCATTTGATAATGATTTGAAGCTCGCTCGCGAAATAAAAGAATTGTTTGAAACTGACTATTTTAGGCTTAGAATTGCAGGGTCTTCCCAGGCAGTTGAACTATCCGGAGCGCTTAAAAATATCTATGCAATCCTTTGTGGAATTTCTGAAGGATTAGGATTCTTGGTAAATACCAGATCTCAGCTTATAGGACATGCCTACAAAGAAACATTAAAGCTCTGTGAGGGATTCGGTTATAAAGTAGAACCACAAGCGATTGAATGCATTATGGGAGATCTTATCCTTACTTGTTCAAGTATTGAAAGTAGAAACTTTAGATTTGGTAAATATTTAGTAAAACTAAGCGCAGACGACGCGCTTCAACAGGTAGGAAGTACGGTAGAGGGAAGAAATAATATTCTTTCAGTTCCATATTTGATCGAAGAATCTGGAATCGATCTTCCTTTTGCAAAATTTGTTTATGAAACAGTCCTAAATGACTCACCAAAAGCTGTTGAGGCTAAATTTAGAGAGGTAATTGATAAGTCTTAATATGGGTAGATGGAATTTTGAAAGAGAACAAGCTGGTGATGTAAGTCAAATTGGATTTACAGAGGCAAGACCAACTTTCCCAACAGTTAGACCACCGCAAAGACGTGGTAGATTTATTACTACTGCGGATGGAGAGACTGTCTTTAGATTGCCCATGAGCAATGTGTATAGATTAGGAATTAATGAAGTTAAACCGGGAGGATTGGGTCATCCAGGAGCAGATTTATTGGGAGACGTAACAGGGAAATCAAGAAGAAAAGTTAGAGACGCAGAGCGAAAGCCTTAATTATTTTCGAATCTTTTAAGTATTTTACTTAATTGATAAGTAACAAGCACAGCTAAAATAGTAACAATCACCGCATAAATACCCATCGAAAGAAGCGCTCCTCCAACTGAAAGATATTTTTTAACATAAGTTGTAACTAATTCCTGAATAAATGCATTCCAAGCAAGAGCTGCAACGAGTCCAAATGCAGCAGTCGAGAGGGTAAGCATTTGCTTCATAAGCTCTATGTGGAATCTGTTTTTTTCTTCCTTTGGTGTTCGGGAATTACTCGGCATATGATATTATTATAGCACATTTAGCTTCAAAATATGTTTGAACCAAAATTTAATATCACAAACACCATTCTCAAAAGTATTGGAATAATTGAAGCTTGCAGGGAAGTAATTGATCACGCTCCACTTCTTCCATATTACGAAAGAGAATTTCAAAAAGATGCTTTGGTCCGAGCTGTTCATTACGGAACCCACATAGAGGGAAATGAGCTTAATTTAGATCAAGCAGAAAAGGTTATGGAAGGAAAAGAGGTGCTCGCGCGCGATCGAGATATTCAGGAGGTTTTAAACTATAGAAAAGTAATGGAGTATATTGGGCACTTAAGTTCAAAAGAAGATGTAAAGATAGATGAAGACTTGATTAAAGAGCTTCATAGAATTACAACGGAGCGAATTTTAACTCCAGAAAAAGTGGGGGATTTTAGAAAAACGCAGGTAGTTGTTAAAAACAGCGTTAGCGGAGAGGTAACTTTCAGGCCTCCACCCAGTACTGCAATTTATCATCTTTTGTCTGAATTACTGCAGTTTATAAATGATAAGGAAAGTTTAGATATTCATCCTGTTTTGAGGTCAGGAATTGTTCACTATGAGTTAGTGAGAATTCATCCTTTTGTAGACGGAAATGGTAGGGTAGCGCGCGCTTTATCGACCTTAATATTATTTTTAGAAGGTTATGACATAAGGCGCTTCTTTTCTCTGGAAGAATATTTTGATAGTGATTCTCTAGATTATTATAAAGCGCTTCAAAGTGTAGAAAAAAATCAGGGAGATTTAAGTGTTTGGTTAGAATACTTTACAAAAGGACTCTCGATTGAACTCTCAAAAATAAAGGATAAGGTTGAAAATATTTCAATTGATGCGCATTTAAAAGAAAAACTGGGAGGAAAACCTATTATGCTTACGGAGCGCCAAATAAAGATTATTGAATATATTCAAAAGATTGGATACTTACAGAACAAAGCTTTTGGTAATCTATTTCCGATGGTCTCAGAAGATACAATCTTAAATGAATTAAAAGGTTTGGTAAGTCAGGGAATTGTAAAGAAAACAGGAAGTACCAAAGGCGCAAAATACGTAATGAGCTAGTGTATAATGCTCTTATGAAATTCTCCGAGTTTTCAGAATATTTGGAAAAGTTAGAAGCGACCTCTTCGCGTTTGTCGTTGATAGAAATTCTCTCAGAATTATTTAAAAAAACTCCAACGAATGAAATCGATGAAATTGTTTACTTAATTCAGGGAAGAATTGCGCCTTTTTATGCACCAATCGAAATTGGAATGGCGGAGAAAAATGTCGCCTCTTCAATTGGAATCGCATATGGATCTGACAAAGAAAAAGTCCTCTCATTGTTTACAAAACTTGGAGATATGGGAAAAGCGGCGCAAGAACTTAGTAATTCTAAATCATCAAATATAACTGTAACAGAGGTTTTCGAAATCTTGACTCAAATCGCAAAAACAAGTGGGGAAGGAACTGTTGAGAAACGACAAACCTTATTATCAGGTTTGCTTCAAAAAGTAGACGCTAAATCTGCAAAGCATTTAGTTAGAATTCCATTGGGAAATACCAGACTTGGAATTGGAGATCCTACAGTTTTAGATGCACTTGCTACTGCAAAACTGGGAGATAAAACTCAAAGAAAGCTTTTAGAAGGCGCTTATAACAGAACTTCTGATCTTGGATTAATTGCCAAAACATTATGGGAGAAAGGTTTGCCAGCTGTAGAAAAACTTGAAGTTAGAGTTGGTTCTCCGATTAGATCTGAACTTTGCGAACGATTACCAACCCCTACAAAAGTAATCGAGAAAATGGGAGAAGTGGATGTTCAGTATAAATACGATGGATTTAGGGTTCAGATTCATAAAGACGGAGAAAAGGTGCGCATGTTTAGCCGAAATCTTGAAGAAATGACTCACATGTTCCCAGAGTTAATTGAAGCGACTCTTAAGCAAGTTAAAGCAAAAAATGTGATTTTAGATACAGAAGCCTTGGCTTATAATCCGGAATCTGAAGAATTTTTGCCATTTCAAGAGACAACTAAAAGAAGAAGAAAACATGGAATTGAAGAAGCGCAAAAAGCTTTACCCTTAAAAGCATTTGTTTTTGACATTCTTTACAAAGACGGAGAACAATTACTTGATAAACCGCTTACAGAGCGCATAAAGATCTTGGAAAAATTACTCCCAGATGATGATGTTTTAATTCGCACTAAAAATCACACTGTTGAAGATCCAAAAATTTTACAAGGATTACTCGATGACGCAATTTCTAAAGGTTTAGAGGGTTTGGTTATTAAGAAATTACAAAGTCCATATGAAGCGGGGGGAAGAAATTTTAACTGGGTAAAACTTAAAAAGCATTCCGCTGGCGAGCTTACAGATACAATTGATTGTGTTTTGCTTGGCTATATAACTGGGAAAGGTAAAAGAATAGAATTTGGAGCTGGAGCATTACTCGTAGGAGTTTATGATAAAGATCGCGATGAGTTTGTTTCGATTTCTCGTATTGGAACTGGACTATCAGATGATGAATGGCGCGAGATTCACAAAAGAGCAGATAAAATTAAAGTTGATCATAAACCAGCGCGTGTTAATTCTACGATTGAGCCTTCCGTTTGGATAACTCCTAAAATAGTTATTGAAGTTTTGGCAGATGAAATAACTCGATCACCGCTTCATACCGCAGGAAAAACAGAAACAGAAAATGGCTTTGCTCTTCGATTTCCACGACTTGTTTCTTTCAGAAATGATAAGAAAGCTGAAGAAGCTACAAACGTTGACGAGATTAGAAGGTTGTTCTCAATACAATATGGTAAAAAATAAAAACCAGAAGACCTGCCCGCCATCAGCTGTCGCTTCAGGCGACTGGCAGGCGGGTGCTACAGAAGTAAAAGAAATAAAACGCCTCTTTGAGATTCAGTATAAGAAGAATTAACTTCCTTGAGTTGGAGTTCCTGGCGTAGGTGGGGTAGGTTGTGTAGCAGCTATTGCATCCTGAGCTCTTGCTAATCCTTCAGCGGTTGGCGGCGTTGTTTTTACTCCTCCCATTCCCTGAGGTATATCCATTGATCTTGCAGCTTGATCTAAAACATTTGCTTTTCCAAGAGATGGATCCTGAGGTGCTTGTTGATCAATTGATGTCTTGCCACCAAATTTGTGTAAAACTCTACTTATAAATCCTTCGCCTTCAGCCATTTACACATTTAAACATCTTAAGTTTGAGTTGTCAAATATGTATAATTGGCATGTGCAGGTTATAGCGGATCTTCATCTTCACTCCAAATATTCAAGGGCTGTTTCTCAAAATATGACTCTTCCCATAATGACGCAGTTTGCCCGTCAAAAAGGAATGAGACTTTTAACTACGGGAGACTGGACGCATCCATTATGGATGAGAGAAATAAAAAAAGATCTTGAGGAATCGGGAGATGGTGTGTTTAGTTTAAAAAATTCCACAGACGATTTAGATCCTAAATTCATTCTTTCTGTTGAAGTTTCCTCTATCTATTCTCAAAATGGAAAAGCACATAGAATTCACTGTTTGCTTTTCGTACCAAGCATAGAAGCTGCAGAAAAGTTTAATTCTGCTTTACAGAAAAGAGGAGCAAATCTTCATTCGGACGGTAGGCCAATTGTCGGCATAAAACCTCCAGAGCTTTTAGAGATGCTAATGGGAATTGATGACCGGAGTTTTCTAATTCCTTGTCATGCTTGGACTCCGTGGTTTTCTTTATATGGCTCGATGTCTGGATTTGACAGTATAGAAGAATGCTTTGGGAGTTATGCGAAATATATTTATGGAATTGAAACGGGTTTGTCATCCGATCCAGCTATGAACTGGAGGATTCCAGAGCTTGAAAAGAGATCTATCCTGTCATTCTCAGATTCTCATTCTCCAATAAAAATGGGAAGAGAGTCTACTGTGTTTGAATTAACTGATTTAACCTTCAGCAATATTAAAAAAGCGATTATGAGAAAAGGCGGGGAAAACCGAATCACTTATACGATTGAGTTTTATCCAGAGGAGGGAAAATATCATTATACTGGACACAGAAATTGTAAGGTAGTTTATTCTCCAAAAGACACAAAAGAAAAAGGCGTTGTTTGTCCGGTTTGCTCTCGCAATTTAACAGTTGGCGTGATGGAAAGGGTAGAGGATTTGGCAAAATCTGAAGAATCTGTAAAAGAGCAGGTAGGAAAAAGCGGAGTAAAATGGATTGCAGATCCTAAGAAAAATCATCCTCCTTTCGCAAAATTAGTTCCCCTAAATGAGATTATTGCCGAAGTCATTGGAAGTCCATCGACAAGCCCAAAAGTAAAGGCTATATTTGACCAAATAACCGATAGATTTAGCTCTGAGTTTGATGTTTTATTAAAAACTCCGATATCGGAAATTGAAAAAACAAACGGAGAGGAGTTAGCAATAGCCATTGAAAAAGTAAGAAGTGGAAATATAACAATTGAGCCAGGTTATGACGGAGAATATGGAGTAGTGAAGATTGAAAAGGAAGAAAATATAGAGGAAAAAGCTGAGCAAGAGGCATTGCTTTAAATGGGGTTTGACAAAAAGTTGCCTAATTTTATAAGCTAAATATAGTGAAAATTGATATTATTGGTTGGTTTGAAATAGCTTATTCTAAATTACCTTCATTAAGCCCAGATCTTAAGAGTTTTACAGTTAGAATTATTCCATTTTTTACAATAGTTTTCGGATTATTAATAACAATCGCTTCTGTTATGGATTTTTTAGGATCAGCAGTAATTAGTTCATTTACTTTAGGTGGGCCTCAGATTATTCAGCAGCTTTTAATTAGAAGCGTTTTGGGAATTGCACAAGGAATAATTATGATTTTCGCATTCCCACCGTTAAAAGCACATCAGCAAAGAGGCTGGAGACTTCTTTTCTGGAGTCAAATTTTATGGATAATTGCCGCTTTAATTTCATTTAATCCTTCGGTAATACTTGGATTTCTTATTTTTTATCCATTATTCCAGGTTAAAAATCACTATAGATAAGTCGTGGTATAATTATTTGTACTAAATGAAATTGATTGTAGGCTTAGGCAATCCAGGCAGTAAATATGAATCCACACGCCACAATGTAGGTTTTATGGTTTTAGACCATCTCCTTAAAGATTTAGAGCCAGTAAATAAATCTAACTGGACAACTGAAAACAAATTAAAAAGTGATATTTATTCACTTGAATATCAAAATAAAAAAGGAGAAGTGGAGAAGATAATTTTAGCAAAACCACTAACCTACATGAATAATTCAGGCATGGCAGTAGGGTTAATCGCAAAATACTTTAAAATTAAACCAATTGATATTTGGGTAGTTCATGATGAATTAGATTTGCCACTTGGATTTTTAAAGATAAGGTTTGGTGGGGGAACTGCAGGGCATCATGGGCTTGATTCAATTCTTGAAAATATAAAGACCGATAAATTCTGGAGGTTTAGAATGGGAATCGGACTAGCTAAAAATAAGGATGGTATGGATAAGCAGCATATAAATGGTCCAGAATATGTTTTAAAAGGATTCCGAGGAGGAGAAGCATCTAAAGCAAGGGTAATGATCAAAAAAGGCTCTAAAGCTATAATTACTGCCCTTGAAAAGGATCTGGAATCCGCCCAGAATCAGTTCAACACCAAATGAAAAAAATCGGCTCCATTCTTGAGAAATATGATCCGCAAATTGATAAACATATTTCTCGTGAATTTCAATCTTACGGCATGCATCTGGCGGAAGAATTAGATGATTACAAACACCGCGGTTTGTATATCAAATTAGCCAAAACTCATCCTCGTCCACTTTTAGAAAAAGCTTTTACATTTGCAGTGGATAGTAATGCTAAGAATAGAGGAGCACTCTTTATGTGGAAGCTAAAAGAGCTAAAAGAAGCTGTTAAAAAAGGAGCTGAAAATCCTAAAGTTTGATATTTTAAAAGAGAATCCCCTACAATAAATTCAGTGGCAAAAAGTAAAAAAGGACCTCAACATTTAAAGCTCGATTATCTCTTTATGCTTTTGGTGTCAGTTGCTTTAATTGGCATCTCTTTTTATTTTAGAGATGAACTTTCTCATTTTTCTTCCCTTGGTCTTCTTGGAATTTTTATCATTAATATAATTGGATCAGCAACACTTTTTCTTCCTGCTCCAGCGATCGCGACGGTTGTTGCCGGAGGATTCTTGTATAACCCGCTTTCAGTAGCTGTAGTTTCTGCTCTTGGATCTGCTATAGGGGATATGGTGGGTTTTCTTTTAGGACATTCCGGAAAAGAAATCTTTTTAAAGAAATCATCTTTTTGGTATAAATTTTTCAAACAAACATTTCATAGATTTGGAGCGTTATTTATTATTGTTTTTTCATTTATTCCAAATCCTTTATTTGATGCTGTTGGAATATTTGCAGGAATCTTTTCTTATTCTCCGATTAAGTTTTTCATCTATGTTTTGATAGGAAGATTTTTAAGAAATCTACTTCTTGCTTACGCTGGTTCATTTTTCTAGAATAACTTCGATGATTCATGTTTTAATCGCAGGTAATGTTCAGGGGGTCGGATTTAGGCAATTTGTTAAATCTCAAGCAAATAAACTAAATATAAAAGGTTGGGTAAAAAACTTACCTGATAGAAGAGTAGAGGCTGTGTTTGTAGGAAATCGCGAAAGTCTAGAAAATATGATTGAATTTTGTAGAAAAGGGCCATTTTTAGCAGAAGTAAAAGATGTAAGGATAGAAGAATTATCAGACGAAAAGTTTGAAGACTTCCAAATAATTAAGTAGTTCTTTTTGCAAGATATGAAGCTATAATTGTGGTAATTGGAACTGCGAGAATAAGCCCCATGCTTCCAGCAATTGCCCTTACAATTTCTTCTGAAATTGTTTCACTATTTAGAATAACCCAAATAGGTGTTTGATTAGGGTTTAAAACGAATATAACAAATAGCCCAAGTGAGGCTCCAGCATATGCCAAAACAAGCGTATTTACTAAGGACGCTATGTGTTCTCGTCCTATCGTGTAACCTTTAACAAATAAATCAGTCATAGAAAGCTTCTTGTCTAATTTATGGAGTTCAAATATGGCTGCAGATTGAGTGGTAGTTATATCGTCGAGTACTCCTAATGCTCCAATAATTATTCCTCCGAGGAGAAGCCCTTCAGGGTTTATTTCCAAATTTCCCATTTGAAGCATATAGCTGTTTTCATCTCCAAGCCCCGTTAAGTGAAACAGCTTTACGAAAATTAATGCAAGTGTTCCTGTAAGAATAAGGGAAATAAACGTAGAGATAACTGCTGAGGTGGTTCTTTTTGAAAATCCATGTGCGAGAAAGATTGTTACGAATAAGATGGCCAGTGATCCAAGAATACTGATTAAAAGGGGATCGCGGCCGTTTAGGATTTGAGGTACTATAAAGCCCATTAATATTCCAAAGCTTATGATCATTCCCGTGATTGATCCGAGTCCTTTTATGCCTGCAAATAATAAGATTAAGCCAAAGAATCCAATCACGGCGAAGTAAATATAGTTAATTCTGAGTTTATCCCAAACAGAATAGGTAGTCCTTCCGTTTTGAATTACTTCCAAGACTACAATTCGATCACCCTTTTTCAATGATTTTTGATCGACTGTTTTTAAAGATCCACCATTTTCAAATGTTATAAATTCTCCTTTTTTGGGACCTTCAAGAAATTTTACTTCGACAAATTGAAAAAAATTTTTATATTCCTGAATATCACGACTACCTTCTTTAATGATTTTCGTAACTTCTGCTTTGTAATATTCCTGTTTTGGTGGCACAAAATCCTGGGTTTTTGTCTGTGCAAATATTTTAGCAGGAGAAAGAGCGAAAAATAGGAGAATAGCTAAAATAATCAGCTTTTTCATTAAATAATTATACCAGACAGTTTTAAACTATTGACAAATGCGATTAAGTCGCATATACTACATGCAAGTAAGTTGCAATAACTTACAGTGTTGATCTTGAAATTCTACACTTTACACAAACTAATAAACCTCGAAAGAGGTTTATTAGTAAATAAAATATGAAAATAGCAGTTGCCGGAAAAGGCGGAACAGGAAAAACAACAATTATTACATTACTTGCTACATGCCTTGCTGATAAAGGTCATGTTTTAGCATTCGATGTAGATACAAATGAAAATTTGGCTTCATCGCTTGGGTTTTTAGGAAAAGAAGTTAAGAAGCTGGATAAGATTAGAAATCATATCGATGATATTTTTGATTACACAAAAACAGAAATTGATTGGAAAAAAAGGAGCTTTTTACCTCATAAAGATGCAGGATACTATTATTTTGAAGATGGTCAGATGGACCCGTTTTTAAAAAAAGTAAGTTTAACCCGGGGTAAAATTTCTGTTTCTCACCTTGGAAATGTAGATGAAGATAAAAGGGGAGTAGAAAATATGTGCGATTCATTTACTCTTATGAGAATTTTATTAAATCACCTAACTGTTGGAGAAAATGATCACGTTCTAGTTGATTTAGCAGCGGGAAATGATCTTATTACCAGAGCAACTATTATTAATATGGACGAAGTCTTATTAGTTGTTGAGCCTACCGCTAAAAATTTAGCAGTTGCTAAAGATATTTTGATTTCCTTGAGAGCAATTCAATTTGAAAATATTTTTGTTTTAATAAATAAAAGCTTTAAAGAATCAGATCTAAAATTAGCTTCTAAAGAATTAAATATCGACAGTAAAAATCTTAGAAGAATTCCATTTTCTCAGGAAATTCTAGAGCTTGATAATGAAAATAAATTAACTTTTGAAAAAGTTTCAGACGAAATAAAAAAACCAATAGAGGAAATAGTAAATCTTATGGAAAGGAACAAAAAAAGAAAAAGTCTTGAAGAAAGAGCAAAACTTCTGGATTCTAGATTTTTTCAAGGACACGTATGAAATATAAAGGAATAGTAATTATTACAGGAGTAGGCGTAAGACAAGTTGTCAAGATGTTTAATAGCACAAGCAAAGCTGATCTTATTCGTTACGCGGGAAAACTATATAAAATTAATGCTGCTGCAGGATCTGCAGTAGTTTTGAATAAAGCAGGCTACATTGTATATATGATCGGAGCTTCAGAAGAGAAATTGGCTGTAGTGAGTTCAGTTTTAAAGGGAGAGTTTTATGCAGAAGTGATGGATTTAACAAGCGAAGAGACAGTTAAAAGACTTAAATCTAAAGTAGAAAAAATACAAAAAAAACATAAGACTGATTTACACTTAGTACATTATGGAAGTGCATCTGATACGAAGGTGGCGCTTCCAGGAGACACAGTTTTTATAGGACCCATGGACAGTCCTCCGCAGGCAGCAGCCGATTTAATTGCGGCAAATATTGTTCCTTGGCTAAATTTGATTCAGGTATTTATGCCTATTTTTAACAGGCAGAAAATAACAAAAATAATAGTTATTTCGGCAGTCGCTGTTACTCGCGTATTGCCCCGTGCAACTCTAGATAATGTGCAAAAAGGAGCAGTTCACGCAATGGCAAGGAGCTTAGCAGTCGACCTAACAAAAGATAGAATTTATGTCACGGAGATAATGCCAGGCTATACTGATACGGGTTTTTATGACGGTGATCTTACGCTTAAGAATACTCTTCACCAGCTCAATGAATTTAATTATAAGTATGACGATGATTCATTGCCTGTATTTTCAGGTCAAAAAGTAGGGGAGGCTGTGAAATATTCACTTATGTCAGATACTCATGTAAGAGAAATTTCCTTGGTTCCTTATGGACAAATGCCTCATTTAGGAGCATGAGAGGGGGTGAGTAAATGAAATTTTACAATGTTAAAACCAGAGAATCTGTAGAAATTCCAGATTCTGAAGTTGAATACGTGACCATGAAGAATGGTAAAAAAGCCGCAAAGGCAGTATCAACAAATCCTGATGGTTCTAAAACAAATCTGTTTAGAATTGTTGGTAATCAGTAAATTTTTTTTAACAAAAAAAGAATCGACTTCACGATTCTTTTTTTGCACATAATTCGCATTTATGGTAAGATCAATTTTAATTGCAAAAATGGTAGATAATAAAAAAATCTTAAAAGAAGCCGGCTTAAAAAAAACAGAAGCAAGACTAGCTCTAATTGATCTTTTAGAGAAAGAAGACAATCCGCTAGATGTTTCTACAATAATAGATAGCCTTAGAGCAGACGGAATTCAGATTGATCAAGCGACTGTATATAGAATTTTGGATATTCTCACAGAGAAAGGTTTGATAAATAGATTAGAATTTGGGGAAGGAAAATATAGATATGAGCTTCAAAAAAGTCATCACCATCATTTGATATGTCAGGAGTGCGGAAGGATTGAGGATGTTGAAGGGAATTTCGTAGATAAGCTGGAAAATGAAATAAAAACAAAAAACGGATTCTTAGTTAAAACTCATTCTCTTGAGTTTTTTGGAGTATGTTATAGATGTCAGCATTAGATTCAGTTATCATTGCAGCTTTCGTAGGTAGTATAGGAGCACTTGCAGGAGGAGTACTGTTGCTTTTATGGAAAAAATCTCTTAAGAATATTTCTCATGTTCTAGTATCTTTTGCAGCAGGAGCGCTTCTAGGAAATGCATTTTTCGAGCTTTTACCTGAAGCGATTGAACACGCTGAAGAATTAAAAGAAGCGAGTGGAGCTGAGATAAATATTTTTCTATGGACACTAGGTGGAATATTTTTCTTCTATCTCTTGGATAGGGGAATTCATTGGTATTCGCATCATCAAAATAAGAAATCAGGAAAGCATGGAACAGTGAATGTGCCTTTGGTAATTTTTGGAGACAGCGTTCATAATTTCATAGACGGAGTTGCCATAGCTATTACTTACTTAATTAATCCTGCAGTTGGAATTGCTACAACTCTCGCAGTAATTGCGCATGAGATTCCTCAGGAGATTGGAGATTTTGCCATTTTACTTCATGAAGGCATGTCGAAGAAGAAAGTTTTAATCATAAATATACTAAGTGCTCTCTTAGCTGTTGTTGGTGCGATTTTGGGGCTCATAATTGGAGAGAGAATCGAAGGAATTCTTCCATATGCGTTATCCATTACAGCAGGGTTTTTTATCTATATCGCATTAACTAATTTACTTCCTGAAATTCATAGTGAGGAGAAAAAAGGATATGCATTTAAAGAAACAGCATTCTTTATATTGGGAGTTTTGATTATTTGGTTATCTGTTGCTTATCTTCCTCACGGACATTAAAGGATTATTCTTCGAGGGCTTTTTCAATTTCTGCTTTAAACTCTTCATAGGGAACTGCTCCAGAAATTCTGATTCCATTTATGAATGTAGCGGGAGTTCCATCAACTCCTATTTCATTTCCCGCAGCTAAATCTTCAGCTACTCTGTCTGCATATTTATTCGACGTAACGCAACTAAGAAGTGCTGCGCCATCAATTCCTACACTAGTAGCATATTCGCTTAGTTTTGTGTTTAGCTCCTCTCCCGTTAGTGTTTCCCAATCTGCTTGGTAAGTAAACAGTTGATCATGATATTCCCAGAATTTTCCTTGTTCGTTTGCGCATTCTGAAGCCTCAGCTGTTATTTGAGCATTTGGATGAATTGAAGTTAGGGGATAGTGACGATAAGCGAACTTGGCTTTTCCTGTGTTGACGTAATCTTTTTTAATCTGAGCAAGGGATTCATCGAATAAAGTTTTGCAGAAAGGACATTGGAAATCAGAGAACTCTATAATAGTTACCTTAGCATCTTTATTTCCTAAAACTGGAAGATGCCCTTCTTCTACATCAACTGGTCCCGTTATTTCTATGGCTCCGCTTTCGTCAGTTGGTAGCGTAGCTGTTAATCCATTGTTTCCTTCAAGATATGAAACTTTAGTAATTAAAACTCCTATTAAGAATGAAGCAATTAATAGAAGTGCTCCTAAAATATAAACTATATTTATCTTAAGGATTTTGGAGAATAGGGAGCTAATTGGGTTGGATTTTTTAGATTCTATAGGTGTGGATTTAGCGCGTGGCATTTGCTCATTCTATAAATAATTGGATTACTGTGTCAAGATGATTTTTGTTCAGTAAGATATCGTTGACAGAATTAATCTTCTTCTGTTATTCTTGATAAACACAAAATGTCAAACTTAACCTTTACAGATCAGAATTTTGAAGCAGAAGTACTAAAATCTGATACTCCCGTAGTTGTGGATTTTTGGGCGGAATGGTGCACTCCATGTAAAATCACTACTCCAATTATTGACGAATTAGCTAAAGAATATGCTGGAAAAGTAAAAATTGGAAAACTTAATGTAGACGAGAACCCAGAAGCCTCTGGTAATTATCACGTAATGAGTATTCCTACAGTAATGATTTTTAAAAATGGTCAACCGGTGAAGTCAGTAGTTGGAGCTCACTCTAAGGAACATTTTAAGAAAGCGATTGACGAAGCCATCGCCTAAAGGCGAAGTGCCACAAATACTACAAATTTCAAATACTACAGATATTTAAATATTGAATTATTGGTATTTATTGGTAGTATTGGTATTATTAAATTTATGTTTGATGTAATAATAATTGGTTCTGGACCAGCTGGTTTAACAGCCTCAATTTATACGACTCGTGCTAATTTAAAAACTTTAATAATTGCAGGACCAAAATGGGGAGGCCAGCTTCAGTTAACAACTCTGGTAGAAAATTTTCCAGGTTTTCCTGAAGGAATACAGGGGCCAGAGCTTATGACTGCAATGCGCAAGCAATCTGAAAAGTTTGGAACTGAGATCGTTGAGAAAGAATTTGTGTCTGGAGATTTTACTAAGCCTGGTGGTCCTTTTAAAGTAAAAGCAGGAGAAGAGGAATATGAGGGAAAAACAGTAATCATTGCAACAGGCGCTGATACTAAGTGGCTTGGGATACCAGGGGAAATGGAAAAGATTGGTCGTGGTGTTTCTACATGTGCTCCATGCGATGGTCCATTTTTCAGGAATAAAAATGTGATTGTAGTAGGAGGAGGAGATTCTGCGATGGAAGAAGCGCATGTGTTAACGGAATATGCTGCAAGTGTGACATTAGTGCATAGAGGAGATAGCTTCAAAGCCAGTGAAATAATGCAAAAAAGAGTAAAAGAAAACCCCAAAATAAAAATACTCATGAATACTGAAGTTAGGGAAATTTTAGGAGACCAAGTAGTAGAAAAGGTAAGTTTATTCAACAATAAAACAAATGAAGCTTCAGAAATGCCAATTCATGGTGTTTTCGTAGCAATAGGTCACATCCCAAATTCTAAAGTTTTCGAAGGAATTGATATAGATGAGCGTGGATTTATTTTAGTTCATGATCATTTTAAGACAAATGTAGATGGGGTGTTTACAGCTGGAGATATACATGATGCAAAATATAAACAGGCGATTACAGCTGCTGGATATGGTGCTGCAGCAGCATTGGAAGCTGAATGGTGGTTAAGAGATAAGAATAACCATTGATTTGAAGCTAGATTTATTATATATTCCCTTTATGTTTAGAAAAACTACCAACATTTGTATGTTAAACCTCTTTGCGGAGGCTGGTAGTTTTGTAGTCTAAAATTATTTACAAACTGCTTTTTGGCCTCCTTCGGGAGGTTTTTTTGTGGTTTGATCCGCCTTCGCTGTTTGAAAACAGCTTTGGTGGACGAGAAAGGAGGTGAGGAATATGTCGCCAAAATTTTTTATTAACGGAAATTTAGTCGCAGAATTAACTGAGACAGAAGATCATTCTGAGGGTGTCACGGTTAGCGGGCATGCAATTTGCGTAAATATGCACGCAATCGATGCAAGATTTCCTGTTCAAGAGCTCTTTGTTAAGTCTGATCTTTTCGCAGGTAAGCCTGGATTGGGCAGATCAACTGAGAATGGCAGAAGAAAAATTGAGCTTTCCACTCAGGGTAGTGGAGCCGAGGTTTTGCCGGGAGGTAAGATTTTAACTGTCCAGCTAGACAATGCACCAATTAGAGGTAGTGTAAGAGACCCTGATGGTAGACCTACTCCTTGGAGTAATCCAAGATGGAGAAGGTAATGAAGTCTTCAGATTGTAGCTAGGTTGGAAGAGACTGATCAACTCTTCCAACCTTAAAACTTATTGAATTTATAAAATTAATATTGTATTATCGGGCTAATGTTTAGAAATTCTACAATTATTAGTATTATTATTGCCTCCTAGGGAGGGCTATTTTTTGTAGAAAATACAAAATAAGTAGACCTCCGAGATACGGAGGTTTTTTTATTGGTAAAAATTCTTCGGAATTTTCATCATAAATGGAAAGGAGGTTAAATTATGCCAGTTGAATTATTTGTTCACAGACAAGATACTGAAGGAAATATAAGTACTCGAAGCATAGCAAGAGTACCACAATTTACACATGGAGATTGGAGATTGAATAAAAGAGGGGATAATTTGGTTGTGGATCCTAAGTTGGATCATCATGCTGAAATGCCAGATTATAGAGTTAGGTTAAGTGGCACGCTTTTTTCGAGAAGAGGATTATTGCCTAAGGGAAGTGGGTTAACTGTTAGATTGGATCCTTATGGAGTAGGAAGAATAGAGCTCGCTAGAGGAAGTAAAGGAGAGAGAGTTTTGCTTGAAGTTAGGACAGAAGCTATAGCAGAGCCAGTCTTCGAAGGCGGTGCGTTAGTAAGTTTTAGACCAAATCCAAATCTATTAGAAGGAGTTGCGTAATTATTCTAAATCTTCAAGCTGAGATTTAACTGGTTTATAAAATATCCAGAAGAATAATGCTGCGAGTAAGATGATAACTCCTGCTATATGAACTGGAGCATCTGGATGAAGAGATGCTGCAATAAGCCCTGATAATATTGGCGGAATACTCATTGCTAGCGCAGCAACACTGGAATTAATTCCTAAAACTTCACCTTGAACTTTTGGCCCAACGCTTTTTGAAATCAGTGCAATTATATTTGCTTGAAACATTCCGTTTGAAATCGCAAAAATAGGTGTAATTAGAAGTAGATGCCACCAAACTGTAGGAATAAAAAAGAGAAAAATAGAAATACCTGCGCCAATAAGCCCATACCTAACTAATTTATATTCCTCAAATCTCTTGGATAATTTTCTAACTATTACAGCCTGTGTGAAAGCTACCCAAAGCCCTACATAGGCAAAATAATCTCCAATATTTCCTTGCGTGAAATTAAACCTAGTTATTAGGAATATGCTGAAAAAAGTACTAAAGAAGGTGAATCCGCCATTTAGTAAAAATACAGTAAAATAAAGTTCTCGCAGTTGTTTATGGGTCATGGCGTGATAGATATTAAAAATAGATTTTGACCAGTTAATTTTAAGATTTTCTAATTTGTTTTTATGTGTTTCTGGAAATAAAAATATAATTGAGAATACATTTAGAAGTGATAGTGCTGCAGCAAACCAGAATGGAGTTGTTGCATTAAACCATGGAAGAATTGAAGGATCAGATAATTTTCCTCCTAAATAAGGACCAATAATAAATCCAAGTCCAAAAGCGGCTCCAATTAGTCCAAAGTTTTTAGCTCTATTTTGTGGAGTTGTAACGTCAGCAATTGCAGCTTGCGCAACTGAAATGTTTCCTCCAGTTATTCCATCAAACGCACGTGAAATAAAGAGAAGAGGAATGTTCTTGGTTAAAATTCCGATTGCAAATAAAACATACGAAAGACATGTTCCGAAAAGTGAAATTGCTAATATTTTCTTCCTTCCAAACTTATCTGATAATTGGCCTAGGATAGGGGCTGCTAAAAATTGAAAAATGGAAAAAGACGCTGTTAGGAATCCAAGCATAACATATCCCTGTTCAATGCTCATGTTCTTTGGAAGTAGAAAATATTCGGAAAGCGGATTTGCTAAAAGCTGGGGAATAACTGGAATTAAAATACCAAATCCCAATAGGTCGACAAAAATTGTGAAGAATATTACGGGTAGGGGATTCTTGGCAATATGATGTTTTAGCATGAGAATTTAGTATAACAAGGTAAAGAGAAATTGTGCAAGCAAACTTGACTTGTAAATAATTTAAAGGATAACATGGGTTATGGGGGAAAATCCTTCAAGCTCGGATTCAGAAACTTTAGTTAAAGCCAATAAGAATAGATTATTATTTAATCTTAAAAATAAAATACCCTCAGTTAAAAAGAAATATATTCCACTTCTTTTTATTATTGTCTCCTTTCCATTAATTGTGGGTATTGCTTTAGTTCAGCAAGAACTTAGGAGTAGGGCTAGTGAGGGAGATGACCAAAATGTTTATAGTGAGTTTCAAGTAAGCGGAAAAAATGCTCAAAGGTGGATACACCCAAATCTTAGATCTCAGTTTCAAAACCAGGGGAAAATTGAAGATCCATACAAATATTGGGATACTCTTTTTGATAATGAAGATGAATGGAGTTCAATTCTTCGCAATATTGATGTTTTTAGTTTTTGCATGGCGGCGGTGCAACAAAATGAAGGAGATTTTATTACCCGCATGGTGCCACTTTTAAAAAAATATAATGTTTCGATTGCTATAGAAGGCGGAGCATTAGGTCAGACTAAGAATGCTGACCATGGATGTCTTCCAAATGATGGTGAAATAATTGCAAAAAGAGAGATAGAAAAAATTCAGAAAATTTATGACGTAGGGGGCAAGGTAAATTACTATTCTATGGATGGTCCAATCAGAAGAACGATTGGGGGCTATTTCAAAGATAACTGCGGATGGACATTGGACCAATCTGTGGCTAACCTGATTCTTTATATGAAAACATTTCATGCTGTACATCCGGAAACTAAATTTGGAATTATTGTAAACTTCCCAAATTGGCCCTATAAGGGAACTGTTAGCTATGCAGGAAAAAAAGAACCTGAAGTGATTGAATATGATAGGGTGCTTGATGAAATTGTAGAACAGTTAAATGCAAGTGGAGAAAAAATATATTATGTGCATGCCGATAATCCTTATGATTATGCAATCGAAGATGTATGGACAAATAAGGAAGTTAAGGAGAAAAAAATTGATTGGGTAAAAAGAATACTTGATTTAGAGAAGCAGGTTAAAAAACATGATTTAAAATTTGGTTTAATTTATAATTCCATGCGAGGCGGCAATACTTCTGACCAGCTTTTCGCAAATGATACTAAAAAATATGTAAAGCTTTATGCCGAAAGAGGAGGTAAAGTAGATGACGCTATTATTGAAAGTTGGTTTTCTTACCCAAAAAATATTACACCAAAAGAAAAACCTCACAGTTTCTTAAACTTAGTTAGTAAAATATTTCCTGAAAGGTCTCCTAAGCCTTCAACTCCCCCCGGTGGTGGAGCAAATCTTCCATTTGGATTTCATGATTCAGCGACATGCGAAGCATTCAGCGGATGGACATGTGACGAAGACAATAATTATAGAAATTCTGTTAATGTAGAATTCTACGCTGATTCTCCAGCCGGAGAAGGGACTTTAATCGGCTCAACTGTAGCAGATCTACCAAGAGAATCTGCAGTTGGAGCTGAATGCGGCGGCATAACTAATCATGGATTTAAGTTTACCACCCCTGAATCAGTTAAGAGCGGAGAAAACCGTCCAATCTATGCATATGCAGTAGATGAAACTGGTAAAAAAGTAAGTCTTAATAAATCTCCAAAAGCTGTAAATTGTCAGGGTAATGGTAAACCAGCTCCAACTGAGCCCAAAAACTGCTTACCAAAAGTAACATTCCTTGATACCAAAAAATCTGGTAAGAAAAATACAGCAGTTACCTATAGAATTAAGATTAATAATTCTGATAAAAACTGTATTGATAGAAACATAGAATTTCTTTTAGAAAAACCTACAACAAGATGGGATTCTTCTCCTGATGTTGTTAAAGTAAAAAAAGGTGAAATAAAGACTGTTCAATTAGAGGTAAAGTCAGGCCGTTATGCTACTCCTGGACCAAAAAAACTTAATCTAACAGTAAAAGGCGTATATAAGCCTCATAGAGTCTTTAGTGCACAGACACTGATTTATGAAGTAGTACAGTGATTTGACTTTTGAATTTTGAGCAGGTAGTTACAGGACCTTATTGACAATTCTTAAATAGCTGAGCAATATTAAGTAAGACTTGGTATGTCAAATTATTTTAATCTTAAAGAGCAATACGGTAAGACTGAGGAAAAAGTATCAAAACTTAAAAAACTGAATCTTAAAAAAAATAAAAAGTTAATTTTAGTAGTCTTCTTGCTTCTCCTTTTACCAATCCCAATTATCTATTCTCAGCAGAAACAGAATATAGTTAATTTTGCTTCAGAAGAGAACCCGGAGATAAAGAATCAAGAAGATGACTTTACTCTTAACTATCCTCTAGATAAAAAAAGCCCAATTAGTAGTCTCGAAGTAAGCGGGAAAACAATCCTTAAGGGTAATAACAGTTTCGTGAGGGTAATTTTGGTAGATAAAAACAAGAATGAATACCTGGTATATGAGGCTTATCCGTTGTTAATAGGTGGATTTTCAGAACAGGTAAAAGATGTATGTGAAGAGACATGTTTTTTATCACGTGTTCAGCCTGATCATTTAAGAGTAGAAGGAAATAATTCAAGTTTTGAAGTTACAAGCACGTCGACTGAGGGAATTTACATTAGAAGAAGGGGTGTAAATAGTATTGAATCAGAATCTAGATCTTCAGCGGCGATCTCTCAAAGTATAAAGCAAGATAAAGATATAGAGAAGATAAATAGATTGAAATTAAATATTTCTAAAAAAGGAGGGGGATGGATAGTGGGGGAAACAAGAGTTTCCAGGTTAACTTATTCACAAAAAAAACGTTTATTCATAAAGAAAACAGATCATCTTCCAAATCTACAGGGATTCGAGTTTTACAAAGGCGGCATATTTGAGGCGGGAATTCCTACTAAATCTATTGCAGCTATTAATCCATCTAGTTTAAGTGATAGTCAATTGGTTTCTCAAAATAATTTTGGATCATATCCAGGGAAATGGGATTACAGAGAGTTTCATGGTAGCAACTGGAATACCTCTGTTAAGAATCAGGAGGGATGTGGTAGTTGTTGGGCTTTCTCAACTGCAGCGACAATAGAAGGAGTAACGAACTTATATTATAACCAACATATTGATTTAGACTTGTCAGAGCAGGAAATCTTATCTTGCAGTGGAGCAGGGAGTTGTGGTGGTGGATGGCCTGATCAGGCCATGGAATATGTTTCTAGAGAAGGAGTATCCAGTGAAACATGTTTTTCTTATTCTGCTACCGATAAGCTTTGTAGTAATAAATGTGTAAATTGGCAGGAGAGTTTAACTAAAATAGCGGGAGTTTCCGCTAATAGGGCTTCTGATTATAAAGAAGAGGAAGAGTATGAAAACATCATTAAAAGAAATTTAATTGAAAAGGGAATGCTGTCCGCCTGGATTTATGATTGGGGACATGTAATGTCTTTGGAAGGTTGGCAAAATGATCCTGTAGACAGTAAATCTGTTTGGATTTTTAAAAATAGCTGGGGAGAGGATTGGGGGGATAAAGGTTATGCAAGGGTTAAGGCGTCTTCTTTCTGGGTAAGTCAGATTTATTCTGCGATACCTCCAAATACGGTAGCAAATAATAAAGACTTAAGTGTTGCATGCACAGATGGGGACAAAGATAACTATTGTTATTGGGGATTAGGTTCGGAAAAACCATCTACTTGTTCTGCGTCTTGTAAACCTGAAAAAGATTGTAACGATGCAGATTCAAATGCTTTAGGATTTGATGAGAATTATAATTGCTCATATGCTTCGGCACCACCCAGGGATGAGGAGTTTCCATCAACACCGGTTGCAGGTCATTTAAATAATTATTATATTCCCCAAAGCTCTACCTATCCTGAAATGCGCTGGGTAGAGTTTAGTTGGACTGATTCATCGGATAATATTGAGGTATTTGGATATGAGGTTTATAGAGATGGACAAAAAGTAGGAGTAGCAACGCAAAATTATTATTTTGATGACACTAATCTAATTCCTGGTTCCACGATTTCTTATTCCGTTAGAGCATATGATAGTTCAGGAAATTTTTCAGATTTTTCTGAAACTAAAAACACGACAATTCTACCTCCTGAATCCCCAACACCAACGCCTACTAACATTCCATTTCCGAGTATTTCTAAGAATCAAATTATTCTAAATCCCTCAGCTGATAGCTTTGTTAAGTCTGATCAAAAATCAGCTAACTATGGCACATCAGCGTTATTAAATACGAGTTCTAATCCAAGCTCAATAACATTTATTAAATTTAATTTGGCATCTCTTGGAAACAAAACAGTATCAAATGCCAAGCTTTTAATAAAAGTAAATAAATCTTCAAAATCTACACACAATTTAAAAGTAGCGGATGAAAAGATATGGAGTGAGAAGAAAATCAACTTCTCGAATAAACCTTCATTGATAAAAAACATAAAAAGTTTCAAGCCGACTACTTCGGGTAAATATATTGAAATTAATGTTACAAATATTGTTAATCAGGAAATAGGAGGAGATTTAACTTTTGGAATTACATCATCGGGAACTAGTGTAAGCAAATTTTATTCAAGAGAATCGGTGTCAACCCATAGACCAAAATTAATTATTGAATACTAATTGTAAGAAATGTATAGAATTAATTGACAGGTCATTAATTTCAAGCTAGTGTTAGATTATGCCTGAAGAAATAAATAATACTATAGTAAAGCATCGCGCCACTTTTCTGGAAAAATTAAATATTTTATCCAAAATAAGAGTTAGATTGCCAAAAGATAAAAAGAGATTAGTTCCGCTTCTTCTAATTGTTATATCGCTTCCATTAGTTGTAGGAATAGCTTTAGTTCAACAAGAGCTTAGGAGTAGAGCTAGCGGGGGAGACGGAACAAGAAAACCCATGATTATTGGAATGAATATCATGGGTGGAAATCATTTCGATGGTCGCGAAAAGCTTAGTGCTGCAGTTGAAGATATAAAATATCAAACTGGAGAAATACCTCGAATTATTCCTATCTGGAGACATTTTGATACTCCAACTTCTTTTCCTGACGTTGATACACAAAATTATTTAAAAGAAAAAGGAATTGGTTTGGCAATTTATCTAATGCCAAGTTCAAATAAGATGGAAAGATATGATGGTAGATTTTTGCTTTCGCATGAAACGGTTGCGGATTCCTCATTGCTTGCAGGTCAAGTTAGATTTGACAGTGCCACACCTAGTGATATTACTAAAATTTATGTAAGTAAAGATTCTTATAGAACTGGAGAAACAAATCTCTTAGCTAAATCTTGGGTATCTGGTAAAAAAATAAAAGTTTTAGGAAGTAAAGCAAATGAAGACGTAGATTACCAAAATGAAAAGCATTTTGAATTCACTATAAATTCAAAGACAGATAAAGGTACATATTGGGAATTAGGTGTTACTTCAGTAAAAACAGCTAGTTTGGATGGGGTTTTCAGTGATAATAAACCTGTATTTATAACTATGCCTGACGCGTTTGAGGGTAGTAAATATAGTAACAAGGCAATTGCGGACGGTGAGATGGATGAATATTTTAGAGATTTTGCAAGACAAGCTAAAGCTTACGGAGAGCCAGTTTTATTTAGATATGCTCACGAGATGAATGGTGACTGGTATGTCTGGTCTGAAGGCAGAAAAGAAACTCGAAGTTTTGGCAGGCGTAAATTTTTCGGCGAGATACCCACTAAGGCTAATTATGTAGCTGCATGGAAACATGTTTATAACGTAATTAAACCGATTGCGCCAAATGTTCAGTTTTACTGGTGCTCAAGCGGAAAACCTAATATGGATTATTATCCAGGGGATAAATTTACAGATTATGTAGGATTTGATGGTTATAGTGGATCTAGAAATAATGAAAAAACTCAACCCCACAGGAGTATTAGAGAAATTTTTGAAGATCCAATTCGAATACTTGAAGATAAAACAAAAAGACCTATTATTGTGGGAGAACTTGGAATAAATGCAACGCATTCAGAAGGAGTAAGTGGTGATTTTTCCAGTTATAGAAGGCAGTGGCTTATAGATGGCTATAGCTATGCTTATAAAACATGGCCAAATCTAAAAGCAATAATATATTACAACATAGACATGAGAGATAAGGGTCAGGAAAAGCAAAATTGGGAATTAAATACTCCAACTGAAATAGGTTTTCCAGATATCACTAATGCATATAAACGGATAGCTACTGATCCTAGGTTTCAAGGTAAGTTTGGAAAAACGGTAAGTGATCCTGATCCGAGTAAGCCATCAGAGCCTACTCAACCTCCTCCGGGATCTGGAGCAAATCTGCCATTTGGATTTCATGATACTGCCTCATGCACCAATATTTCTGGTTGGACTTGCGATGAAGATAATTTTGGGAAGTCGGTAAAAGTAGAATTTTATGCAGATTCACCAGCAGGGGAAGGAACTTTAATAGGTACAACAATTGCTAATGTTACCCGTGAAAATGCAGTAGGTGAGCAATGCGGTAATGTAAATAGTCATGGATTTAAGTTTACTACCCCTGAATCAGTAAAAACCAGTGATTCTCGCCATATTTACGCATATGCAATAGACGAGACTGGAAAAAAAGTAAGACTTAATTCCACTCCAAAGGTTCTGACTTGTGAAGGACCAGTAAAGCCTTCAATTACTCCACCTGATCCAAGTAAGTGCCAGAGGAAATTGCCAACTGTTACGTATCTAGATAAGCAGCAGTCAGCTAAGAAAAATGAAACAGTGACTTATAGAGTAAAAATAAAGAATAATGACAGCAACTGTAGTGATAGAAAAATAGCATTTGATTTAATTACGCCAACAACAAGATGGGATTATTCTCCTGAAATTACGTATGTTAAAAGTGGGGAAACTAAGACAGTTCAACTTAAGGTAACATCTGGCCGTTATGCTACACCCGGAACAAAAAAGTTAGACTTAACGGTAAGAGGAGCTTATAAGCCACACGCGATATTTGGAGTACAAACCCTTCAGTTTATTGTTACGCAATAATTGTGCCCCTATTGACACTCCTGCTAGCCTTGTGGTAAGATCAATTTACAAGTTTAGCTGAGGCCCGCCCGGCATGCTAATTTAGTCAAGCCGAAGCGGACGGGCTAGACAAGGAATCGTAAAAGATATTTATGTTGAATTACTTACATATTGATGAACCCTGTTGCTAACAGGCGGGACTCTTTGGTAAACAACCTCTTTTAATTTTCTTTGTCTTTTCAGCTCTAATTTGTTTAAAAATTTAAGTTTTTCGTAGTGGAATATTCTCTCAGAGGTATAAGGGCCTGAAGTTTAGCAGGTTGAACGCCTCATTTGCAATGAGGAGGTAGGGAGTTCGAGTCTCCTCAGGTCCACTCGTCGAAACACGATTTTGCGCTTTCGTCCCAAGCTTTGCTTAGGATTTCAGCCTTGAAATCAGTTTCTCATCTTCAAAATCCGAAGGATTTTGAAAGAAACGAAAGAAACGTAAGAACGCTTGTTTTTTTGAACAAGCTTCCTAGTAAGAGGGAGCTTATTTAAGAGAACAAGGTGTTTCGTTCTT
>CAZMGC010000007.1:19073-41217 GCA_964565795.1 uncultured Gammaproteobacteria bacterium | reverse complement strand
CTATTCTCTGAAGAACAAAAGCTGTAAGAACTATCGCGAGTGCTTGTTCAATTATTAAAAGTTTTATGTCTTTAACGAACCAAAAAAGAGGAGAGAGAAGCGCAAGACTTGGCTGAAAATGATCTCCAAGAAAAACGATACTTCCAAGGCTAATATGTTCGATAGTCGCAAGCCTAAACTGGCTTAGCTGGTAAATAATAGATGAGAATATTCCAAAGTCATATTGAAAAATTTGGATTGAAAAATATCTATTTAGAGAAATCGCAGAGAAAATAATAAAAAAAGAAGTATAAACGAGGAGTGTTAATAAATTTCTAATGCCTAGCATTAAAAAGATTGTATCAAACTTATTTAGTACCGCGTAGGGGAGTTTCTTCGGTTCCTCAGGATAAACTTCTCTTCCCAAGTAATTCTTCGGCAAACTCAGTACAAGTATTTATTCCTAGTTTTCCGTTAACTAACATCTGCTTCTTTGCTCTAGACCAGCCTTTCAATTGCTTTTCTCTTTTTGAAGCTTCAATTTTATCTTGATATTTTTCGCAATAGATTAATTCAATGCTAGAAAATTCTTTAGTGGAAATGTTTTGCTTATTCTTATGTTCTTCAAATCTTTTTGCTAAATTATTAGTAATTCCTATATAAAATGAAAAATTATCGCAAAGAAGCATGTAAAGATACCACATATTAAAACAGACTCAATGCGTTTTAGCTTGCACTGAGCCTGCCGAAGTGTACCGCGTAGGGGAGTCGAACCCCTGATTCCCTGGCTGAAAACCAGGTGTCCTAGGCCACTAGACGAACGCGGCGAGTGAGTGAATTATACTGGAAAATGTTTTACAAGGCAAATATTCGAACCTAAATAATGTCTTATAGTTTGTAAATTCAAATCAATTGTAATATAATTCCCCGCATGTTACCAGAAAGACGAGAATTTGCATCTAAAAGCTTAAAGGGTTTTACCACATCTCCAAATCCTGAAGTAAGGAACTTAGAAGAAGTTCTTGGAATTAAATTTTCAAATCCACCAGCCAGAGTAGATCTTACTCGTCGAAACCGTCTAGTGCTTCTAGCAAGAGATCATTCTATTGATCCATTCAATGGTGGAAGTAGAGATGCTTTTTATTTAAGGCATTACAATGCTTTTTTTACAAAACCTGGCGAAAAAGATAGATATGTAGCTTGGCATGAGAATATGCATGGCTATCTGGATTCCACATCGGAGCCAGAATCTCCAGCCCTATATCATGCATTTGATCTGATTCACGATCGAATAAATGGAGATGAAGTAGATCCAAGAGAAATGGAAAGAATTGCGTTAGCTGCAGCATTTACAGAAGGATTAGCAGAATGGGCAGCTATAAAAACCGCAAAAGAAGTTGGAAACGAAGCAGAATCAGAACAAGCCCAAAATAATCACGATATATATACAAGCAAATACGATGGTCAAGATTTAACAATAGGATCAAGGCTGTTTTTAAGTGATTCTGTAGTTGATGGTAAAAAAATCCTAGCTAATCCTTCAGGAATTGGCTCAATTAAGGAGATGTACGGAGTACTTAAAAGAATTACCAAGGCAATGTATTTCGTTGGATACACTTTTGTGCTTGGCGCTATGCACGCACTTAGAGAAAGAGGATTTTCTGTAGCTTCAGCCATAGATTATTTAATTGCAAATCAACCTACCCAACTTAAAGATGTAGAAGATCCCCGAGGTTTTGTGGATCAAAAGCTAAAAAAAGTATAAAAGCATTTTATACTTCGTCGATCTCCAAGTGTCCTTGTCAAGTTCATGCCTAATCCTATATAATATAGCCTGTATGTTCTTTTATACATACGTTCTTAAAAGCTTTAAGGACGATAAGTTGTATATCGGATTTACAGACAATCTTAAAAATCGAATTCTAAAGCATAATAAAGGTTTAGTGGAATCAACAAAATCCAGGAGACCACTAGAACTTATTTATTACGAAGCTTGTCTTAATGAGAAGAATGCTCTTAAAAGAGAAAAATATTTTAAGACTGGTTTCGGAAGAAGATTTTTAAAAACCCGAATATAGACCAACTCTATGTTCAGTTTGGACGGGCTCGCCCGCTAACGACTGAGCGTAGCGATGGCGAGCGGGCCGGTAGCTCAGCGGTAGAGCAGGAGCCTTTTAAGCTCTTGGTCCAGGGTTCGATCCCCTGCCGGCTCACAAATGAAACTTCTTAATAGTCAAAAGAATGCTTTGTTTGAACTCGTTGAGGAATCGGGTCTATCCCCAAATCTTTTTACATATCAAGAGCCCACTGAAAACGACAGCTCAACATATCTTAGGGTGAAAAACTCTGATTACTTTTTTGAATTTACATCACATGAGAACAAGCACTATTCAATATATTCTCCTGGAGATGACACTATTGAAGAACGACGCTATCCAGGATCATGGAATTTGCAATTAACTAATGTCAGAAAATGGATTACAAATTTAGAACGAGAACTTGATTCGCCCAATAAATGGGACCTCCTCGAAGAAGAGATTAAAAATTCTAATTTTGATGACATTGAATATGATAATACGAAATTTACTCATGAGGAATTTAAACTTTTAGAATCTAAAATTAATGATCTAAAAATAAAAATAGAAAAGCTTGATCTTATAGAAGAAGATTTAAACACAATACATAAAAAGTTAGATCACTTACTGAAACTATCTGAAAAAATGAACAAAAATGATTGGAAAAATTTATTTATCGGGACACTTATCAGCATTACGGCTCAGTTAACCATTGATAAAGAAACAGGAGCTACAATTTTTGGGCTAGCAAGAGAAACGTTAGTTAAATTTCTCCCTTCTGGTAGTTAAGATTATTTAAATAGAGATTAATGGTTTTGAAGGGAACGGCGGTGGAATTCAGTATTTCTTTTTTGAGGACCTAATCCCAAAGCAATTTTCGAATCTCCAACTTGTCCAATTACTCCCATTCCTACCACAGGTCCAACCTGTGGAACATCAAGAACCCATTTAAAGAAATCAGGTCCAAAATGTTTCTCGGCTATTTCCTTTAACTGATCCCACGGTAAATTAGTATCTAAATCCATTTGAAAATGTGGCCTCCAGAAGTCTTTAGGATCAGGCTCTCCTTTGTTTAAAACTACTTCAAACATAGCAGAACGCCAGTCGTCGACATGACCTAGGAAAATCCATTCTTGTCCTTCAGGAGCTTCGTGATCTTCATGAAATTCTATGCCAGCTTCGTCAGCAATATGTTTTACTGTTTCTCTTTGGCCTTCAATATCCGGATCGAAATAACTTATTCCTAAGTGATTTAAAGACTTTAACCCTTCGCCAAGCTCATTTAGAAAAGCTCCTAAGTCTCCTTTCATTTTAGGAGTAGAGCCAGGCTCTGCGGCAATTCTTCTTTGAAAACTTTCTCCTGCGACAGTAAGATTTCGGGTAGTAATTCTAGCTAGTGGTGTTCCACCAGAATTAAGTGAAACACCATTTGCATCAATTAGAAGAGGAGATTTAGATCTTGGAGACAAAACTCTATTAACGCTTATCAGTGAATCAACAACAGTTTTATTAAATGGGTTCTCAGGTATTCCAATTGCTTCGGTTGCAGGCTCAGACATCTTATTTAGTTTTCCATTTCCAAAAAACTAATACAGCTGCAGCTAAGAACAAAACTCCAACAATTCGATGCATCATATGATCTACACCTAAACCAATTTGTTCGTGATTAAAAGGGAGTGGAGGGTAGTGAACTGTAAGCATATACACCCCAAGAAGAAGTAGAACTACGAATACAAGATACTTTATTTTCTTCATTAATCTAACTATAGCACATTATGCTGCGGCAGGGATTTCTTCCTCAACGTTTGGAAATAGGGGAATAACTTGTGCAAATTTACCTTTAACTCTTCTTGTCTCTTTATGTTTTCTGCCATCCTTTGCCTGAGAAAAAATCACAACTTCACGTCCTTCCATTCCATCTTTCATTGCCTCCTCAACCTCACTACCGCTTAATTCTCCTTCAGCAGCAGCTGCCATTGCAATTTCATTAATTCCATCCGAAACACTTGCGGCAATACTTCTGGCAAGAGAAGCAGTGGACTCATCCCCGCCCATCATTCTAGTTTTAAGCTCATCGCTTCCAGCCCCTGGGCGACCCATCGTGACAGCAGCAGCTAATAAATTTGCTTCATTCGTTTGCACAAATCCCAAAACGTTTCCGTTTGCAATTGTATTTAGGTGAATTACATCACTTCCTGTGGCTAAAGCTACACCAGCATGGTTTGCTTCATGATCATGAACATCTTTAACTATTGCCCTGTCTCTTCTTACGACTTTTCTATTTACAAAGTCGACTCTTATAAGTTCTCCGCCCGGGGTTGTAACTTCACTTCCAATCTGGACGGAGATTGGTGCTCTTTCCATATTTCTTATTAATTACACGCCAATTGTAGTACTATATATAGGCAATTACAACCTTATTTAAGTTATAATCATTTTTATTATGGATAATAAACCAGAAAGCGCAAGATTTTCAAGAAAAGGCGAACCGCCTATTTCTCCCGAGGAAGATGTTACCGAGGCAGAGGGTGGCAAAGGAAAATGGTCATATCATGAAAGAACATATTGGGAATATCTTGATGATTTTGAAAGAGTTCAGGATAGTCGTACGGAAATTCTAGATAAGCTAAAACTAAAAGATGAGCCTATCGTTATAGATCTACTTGCAGGCCCTGCTGCAGTTAGAAGTCTGGCAAAATTTTTACGTCCTAAACCTTTTAAAGGCCTCGCCGTAGGTTTTCATGATCCTAGAACGCCTGAAAAAATAGCAAGAGATACTCGCGAAGGCGTTAGTTTTATAGCAGGTGATTTAAAAGATCCTGAAACATGGAAAAAAATTGAAGATTGGCTAAAAGGAGATAAAGCTGATTTTATTATGTCCAGAGGATTTGGTGGTCTTAGACATTTACCTGTTAATCTGGAGTTTTCAAGTCAGGCTATTGAGCGAATTTGGAACAATTTAAATCCAGTCGATGGAACAACTATTTTACAAATTCCGCCAGCTAGGTCACTTGGTGTAAATGGAATACCAGTGACTAGATGGGTTGATAAAATAAAATCAATAAGTCCTGACAACGTTAGGCATGTTCCTTCATATGAATCAAGATCAACCGGATACTATTCATACGGTCTTGTTAGATTAGATAGAGCCCCTGGAGTTGTACTTCCTACGTTAAATGTATTAGGTCAAGTTTCACAGAAAGCAGCGTAACTTTATTGATTTAATTTATGTATGATTAGTGATCCTCACGAAACAAAATATTTTAATATAGACAACGGTTCGGTTCCTGTTTGGATTTATGGAGATCCTAAAAAACCTTTAATATATTTTATTCATGGATATTTTAGAGGATTTTCTGACTACATTGGAGATCTTCCTATGCGATATCTTATGAAAAACTACTGCGTCATAGCGTTTGATCTTCCAGGGTTTGGTTATCTAAAAGATTTTAAAAAAGACAGGGTAACTTTTATAGCCGAAGTAATCGAACAGACATCAAATGGAAGAAGATTTGTTCTTTTCGGAACAAGTTACGGAGCGCTTCTAGCTCTTAAATATGCTTATAATTATCCAGATAAAATAAAAGGAATTATACTTGCGGGAATGCCATTCTTTTATGGAATAAGAAAAGTTCTAACTTTTTCCAAAGTGCCATTTGCAACTAAACTTAAAGTGTCTTCAGTTCTAAGTGAATTTAATTTTTTAAATAGAGATAATTTAGCTCATATTAATACTCCGGTTTTACTTTTATATAGCTCAAAAGATAGACAAGCAACCAAAAAAATGGGTGAGAAGGTAAAAAGATTAATTCCCAAACCTGAACTGTTTACTATAAATAAAAATAACCACAGCTGGTTACTTCATAGAGTGGATGAGAGTGGATTTTTAGAAGTAATCGAAAGATTTATAAAAAGCCTCAAGTAATCTAATTGACTGTTCTTCTTTTTAAACCTATAATACGTGGCTATGCAAGATAGATGGGGCCCTCCTCTAAGACCTGAAGATTTACACACTACACCTGTTCCAGTACTTAGGGTGTATGACGGTTTTGAAGAAAGAGACCACGATGACGTCTTAGGACTTTTTTCAGGAAATGGATTCAAAGTAATAGCCGGTGGAAGACATAATCATAAAAATCCTCTAGAATTGTCTATCTATCTAACTACTTCCTCAAAAGTTCCCTTCCCCAGAGAAAGAGCGCAAATTGCTTCAAACGCTTCAGGAATAGGACTACCTGAGACTTATTCTATGGAGGACGTACTACTACAAGGTAAACCTGTTGTTGCAAAAGATAGACACAAAAATGGCGGGAAAAATAAATTTTTACTTACTACTGAAGAGCAAAAAATAAGATTTGCATCATGGATGCTTCATGTACAGCGATTTAATCCTACATCAGAATCTCCTCATGGAGGTTTAGAAGAAATTGAAAGATTGAGGAGGGAAGTCACATCTGGACATTTTTATTTAAATAATGGCGCAAACCCACGTTGGAATGATGGATGGGAATTTGAGGAGTTTATTGAAACTCCAGGAGCAAATTTTACATCTATAAGAGTAGTTCCTGATTCATACGGAAATGTTCATTATGGGCTGATTACTAAATCAGATCATAAAAAAGCTGACGTTAAAAGGTTAGAAGTTGCTCCAAGGGAACCTTTACCTGAAATAAATTTACTAGATCCAGCTGGCAGTACTATATTATTAACTGATCCTCAAAGTCCATTTTTTCTAAATTCTGAAAGTATAGTTTCAAACATTCTCTCGGGCGGAAAAGGAATTTTATTAGATGGAGCTCCCATTCAGGACGAAGAAGACAGACAGCTCGCAAAAGATTTAGGGATAAATCCGGATTCTCCTTTGATTCCAGAAGTATTAGCTGAATCATCAGGTAAAATAGGGTTAGCTTTAAGAGCTGGGATTCCATTTATGGGAATTGATTTTATGGAACGAGCTGATGGAAGCTTTGTTTTACTAGAAGTAAATACAGGTCCTCTTTTATTTCATGGAGCTTTTGGCGAGAAGCCGGGAACACCCCAGCATGAACTCTATTATAAAATGTATGAAAGAATAATTCGAAAAGCTCAAGAAAGACACCCCGAGGCCTTTACTAGATCATTGCATGTCTAGAGCCAAACATTTATAATTGCCGCCGTATGTCAGCAGAACAACCAATTTTAGGACTTAGAACAGGCGAGAGAATAAGTACCGTAAGAGATCGAGTAGCGCTGGGAGAACTAATCAGAAGTATTAAAGAAAGAAAGCCAGTTACGCTTGACGGAATCAACGGAAGCCTAGAAGCAGCAATTGGAGCACGAATACCAATAGAATTTTTAATCGAATCTGGAATGAGTGACTTAAGATGGCTTCAAGTTTGGCATAGGAATGCAATGACCGCTCTCTTTTTAGGATTTGATCATGCGCTTCCTGAAGCGGAAGAGTATTCTCAAGCCGTAGGTGTAGTTGCTCTTCATGCAAAAGCTCACGATACTGACCCAGCTTCTACTGAAAACGAACTTATCATAAGGCCTCATTCGCTAGAGATAGCAACTGTTACTGAAGATACATCTGGCACTAGAAGAATTATTCACGGAAGGTATTCTCCTACAAATCTAGAACTTTATTTACGTCATGTTTCCTTCGAAGATGGAGAAGAAATGCAGCAGCCAAATAGAAATAGGTTTACAGAGGAAGATCTTAAAGTTTCTACATTCTCAAGAGAACACATTTTCGCAGATACTACATCGAGTCGAGGAGCAATAGTTTATCCACTTGTGACAAGAAGAATGTTTGATCAAGTAGGTCATAACCTGTTAGCCGATGCAGGAACAAGACAAAGTGGGATTCGAAACCTTCACAGGTCTATGACTGGGCATGAATTTGTTACTAGAGTTGGAGATGGACCTGTCAAAGCTTGGGATATTATGCTTCCTAGAATGCTAGAAGTTGCAACTTAAAACAAAGGCTTTATAAATCTGTCCCAGACTACAAAAGCGCTGAATCCACCATAAAAAAGAAAAGCGAGCCCCATTGCAGATTTTCGAAGCAAACTTGGACGTAAAGGTTTATCTAGACTAGTTGAATTAAGCCAAAGAGTAAGACCGATGTGTACGAACATTGCGACAGCATTTAGAACAGCTGCAGTTGTAAGAAGTGCCAAGGGTTCTGTGAAACCCAAAAGTAAAATTCCGATTCCAGCTAATATCTGAAGCCAGAGAACTATATAATAAACCTTAGGAATATTTCTTTCGGAAAGCTTTTGATGCGCTGAAATAACTATATTTTCAGAAAGAATTCTACTGGTAGCATCAAAAACTGTAAGCTGAGTTCCGAAAAGCATAAGACCTCCAACTAATAAGAAAAATGTTCCTGCAAGCGGAAAGAGCGCCTCTCCAATTGCTTTTCCTTCGCTAATTACAAAACTGATTCCCGAAAGATTTCCAGGATCTCCAAATACAGTTATATAAGACAAAAGACCTAAAAATGCGATCGTTATTCCTCCCATTACCCAGAAAATTAGTAGATGTTCAATATTAATATTTTTCCACCAAACATTAAAATTCTTAAGACTGTCTTCGTTTACTTCAAATCTTGCACCAGTAAGACTCATAGTCTCACCTTTACCCGTAAAAAGACTTGTAATGCGTCCTGCATATTTCCCCATACCATAGCCTTTTTCTCTTACGTAAAATGATTGGGCTAGATTAAGATTTCCTCCGGCTCCAGCATATGCAAAAGCAGCTAGAAATGAAGCCATAATAATTCCTTCCGGAAAAAACATATACGAATCACCAATTCCCAGAGCACCTTTTCCCAGCGCTTCATAATCTGAAAATCTGGATAAGATTAATGTAAAAGCGGCTATCGCTGGAACTCCGATTAGGACTAAGATTTTCTGAAAGTTCTCAACAGTTTTATATAGAACTGGACCAAGTGATAAGATCAATCCGATTATTATTAATAGAATGATTGTGAGGTTAGTTGTATCAGTCATTCCGATCGTAGAGCCAAATAATTTGGCAGAGGAAGCTATAATTCCTGGCCAAATCCAGGGAATAAAAGTAGAGAGTAGGAACCAATAAGTAATATGTTTAAATTTACGGGCTAATCCTACAAACACACTTTCTCCATGAACGAGTGCATATCTTTCAATTTCCATGTTCATAAAAAATTGAAATGTTATTCCAAGAAGCGCTGCCCAAATAATTCCCATCCCATAATTAGCAGTTAGATATGGCCACAGAATAATTTCTCCACTTCCAAGTCCAAGACCTAAAAAAATAAAACTGGGACCGATTAATTTTCTAAGAGGAAGCGCCTGGGGAAGAATTTTAACATCCAGCGGTTTTAATGCCATGAACTAATCATAATTTATTTTAGAAAATATTAAAAGCTATTTTCTAATAAATACTGCGCCGTACTTGTCAACGTGAATAGCTTCCCATTTTCCTTCCCTCCTAAGCTCTACGAGCCTATTGTAAATTGGTTTTTTATTAGAAGTTAGAACTGCATTATATCTACTCTTATCTATATCTTCTAAGTTTTGCTCAATAGGATAATAGTATTCGAAAGCAGAATAACCTTTTTCATTTCGCCATAAATGCATTCTGCCATCGATTGTCGGTTTTATCTCTTTGTAGTTCCAAATGAGCCATCCACCGTAATCATAAATTGTTAAAAGTTTTTCGTTGTTTAATTTGTTTTTCAAAACTACATTCGCAGCTCCTGGTGTACAGCTAATTGATTTTATGCAATAAGTATCCCAGTTCATATTTTTAAAATCAGTAAAAGGATATTTGCTCCATACTGAAACTAACAAAAATAAAGAAATAAACACGCTTGAAGCAATTAACTGATATTTTTGGGTTTCAGGTTTTATAAATGAAATAAGAGGCTTAAGAAGAAATACCGCAGAATAGTAAAAAGGCCATGCATAGCGCCTGATCCAAAAAGTAAAAATAAATAAAATAAATGATGGGAGATAGAATGGTGCAAGATCAAATGTCCTTCTTCCTGTTCCATAAAGTGCTATACCTAAGGTCAGTGCCATTCCAGCCAAGAGTTGATGCCACCAAACAAAAGAAAAAGAATCAGGCGGAAGAAATTCCACAATCGAGGCTTGAAGTGGATCTTCTATGTGTCCAAATGTTTCTACATAAACTCCTAACCCAAATGGACTTATTAATACAGAAATGCACGACAACAAAAGCGCAGTTATTAAAAATTTTTCTTTTATAAAAAGCGTTTTTAATTTCTTTCTGTAGTTAAAATAATATTCTTTTAATAAATATATTGCTACCCAAAGACCGAAAAGCGCAAGACCTAGCACAAATTCTCCATGTAAATTTGACCAAAGAGTAAAAAGAGGAATAATAAATAAAATTAGTTTTTTATCTTTTAATTCTTGGTATTTTGAGAGAGCCCAATACATTACAGCTATTAAAAGAAGACTTAAAAGTTGCCCCCTGAAAGAAACCTGGTTAACTGGAAGAGTTAAATATAATAGTAGTGGAAATATTAAAGACTTCTCAAAAATATCCAGCTTTGCTGCTATTCCAATGAAGAAAAAAGTTAATGTAACGACTAAAGCACCCAGTACGGAAAGCCCTAAAAATCCAAAATTATTAAAAGTTTGATAAGAAATTAAGTCTGTTCCCCAAGAACTATTGTTCCACCTGTAATCTGGCATGAGACGGGAAAAAGTATTTTCTTTTAACACTTTTCCATTCTCAAAAAAGCTTTCACCGTATTTTAAATGCCATCCTAAATCTGGATCCGTTGGATAGAATAGTGAACCAATAAATACGCCAAAAAGTAGTATAAATGGTAACAAAGCGCTTAATATTTTGGTTTTATTTTTCATTCGATTTGCTTGGTATTATAACATTTTGTGCTTAAAAAGAATGTTAAAAATATTCCTCTTGACAACAGCAAAATTATTTTGTTAATATCCTAAGACAAAATTCTTGCCCCCCAGAAGGGGATTTTTTATACGAAAAATGAATACACAAAATTTAAATAATTTTTCAAGAAAATTTACAGTAGCACGAGGAAGAACTTCTTCTTTTCTATCAAACACACAATCTTTAAGAAATACAAATATCACAAGAAACCTTAAGAGAAACCATGTCATGGTGGGGGTAGTTGCAGTTCTTTTAGTATTAGCTTTTGTCGCTGGAAGATTCTTTGCTCCTAATTCTACATTTGGACTTTCAGACCAAAGAGCAAGTGCTCCAACACCAATTGCAACTCAAGAATTAAATAGTGAGTTTAAATTCCCACTTAAAGACGATAAGGGAAAAACAGTTGCTCAAATCTCATATCTTGTAGAAACAGCAAACCTTCAGGACTCATTTATTTATCAGGGAAAACTAGCAAAAGCTATTAAAGGAAGAACATTCCTAATTTTTGATCTAAAGATTACAAATCCTTACACAAAAACAATTGAAATAAATGCAAAAGATTACGTTAGAGTTAAAGTTAATGGAAAAGAAGAACAACTAGCACCTGAGATTCATAATGATCCTATTCAAATCCAGGCAAATTCTACTAAATACACAAGAATTGGTCTTCCGATTAATGATACTGACAAAGATTTAATTCTTCAAATTGGAGAGTTAACTGGCAAAAAAGAAACAATTAAGTTAACGCTCACAAGATAATTTATGGCTGATCAATCGATAATCGATGAAATCATACAAGCAATAGATAATATCCGCTTTGGTAGTGTAGAGGTCATCGTACAAAACGGTGAAGTTACTCAAATCTCCACAAGAATCATAAAAAAAACAAACGTCTCCACTAATGCAAAAAGACAACTTACAGGAACTATTGTAAGAAAAGGCAGTGGAACAGGTATAAATCTAAATTTTAAGTATTGACAAGCAAGCATTTAGTGTTGTAAGTTACTTTAAGCACTAGATAGAGATAGCTGACCGCAAACGGAGGCTTTTTCATTTCCAAGTATAGGAAGTGAGAAGGCCTCCGTTTTTGTTTACAAAGGCGGGAAAGTGCTTCGCCAGCTGGCGAATGGATCCTATAAAAGAGAGGGGGTGAAATATATAATGACAGATTACAAAAGAAGAATTGGAACAGCAATCGCAACCGTAGCTATTTTAGCTAATGCCGCTACACCAGCAGCATTCGCAGGTACAACAATAAGCATTACGAACAACGGTGCTGATTCTGACAATGATGTTCAAGTGAACAACACTCAGAATACCAATGTTACACAAAATAATTCAGCAAATTTCACTAACAACGTAAGTGGTGACGCAAATACTGGAGACAACGACGCTAACAAAAACAATGGCGGAGATGTTTCTGTAAAGACTGGCGATGCTAGCGTAAATGCTACTATCGTTAATCAAGCAAACACCAATCATGCTAGTGTAGATTGCCGCAATCAGGGAAACACAACTGATAAAATCGGCCAAAATGGTGCAGATTCTAACAACACTGCTAACCTTGATGTAGATAACAATATTGACGTAGATCAGGATAATGATGCTGATTTTGACAATAATGTTAAATATCTTGATGCAAAAACAGGAAACAACGACGCTAAGAAAAACAACGGCGGAGATGTTTCTATTGAAACAGGAGACGCTTCTGTTAAAGTTGCAGTTTCTAACTGGGCAAATGCTAATTCAGCAAGAGTAGGTGGAAACGGTAACCAAGCATCAATGAGTCTAATGATCGTAAAAAACGGAGCTGATTCAGACAACGACATAACAGTTGACGTAGATTCAGACATCGATTTAGATCAAGATAACTACGCTGATTTTGACAACAGAATCGACGGAGACTCTAACACTGGAGACAACGACGCTAACAAAAACAATGGCGGAGCTGTTGAAATTGAAACTGGAGATGCATCTGTAGACGTAACAGTAGATAACATGGCTAACTTCAACTGGGCAGACCTTAATTGTGGATGCGTATTTGGAAATGGCGGACTTACTGTAGACGTTTCTGAAAACGGACCAGACTCTGATAACAATGTTAACGGAGATTTTGATAACGATCAGGATGTTGATCAAGATAACGACGCAGACTTCGATACTAACGTAAAGAATTCTGACGCAGAAACTGGTAACAACGACGCAAACAAAAACAACGCTGGAGCAGGAGAAGATCCTTCTATCGAGACCGGTGATGCAGATGTAAACGTTGGAGTTGCAAACAGCGCTAACATGAATAGTGTTGGCTCTGAAGAACCAGAATGGCCAAGCCTCGATTTAGGTGGAGTTAATATCAATATTAGCTTTGATCTAAGCGATCTATTGGACGCTTTGGGACTTTAATTTTGGCTGTAGGGTTAGAGTGTGCACTTCGCTTTAACCCTACACCGAAAAACATTAAAATTTAAAACTTGAGATTTAGAAAATAAATAACAAATTTTAGAATTTAACGTAATACTAATATGACAAGAAAAATAATAGCAATTATATTAATAGCGACACTCCTTCTAGGAAAGGTAGGTACTTCTATTGTATTAGCAACTGAAGCAACTCCAGCAGGAGAAGCTCAACCAGCTCAAGAAGCAACTAAAGCTGATAAAGGTGACAAAGCAGATAAACCTGACAAGGGTGAAGCAACTCCAGCAGGAGAAGCTCAACCAGCTCAAGAAGCAAATGGCGGACCAACAATTACTCCTAGCCCAGCTCCAAGTGTAGTAAATCAGACAACAACTGAAATTGAACACGGTGGACAGACATCTGATGGAAATGTCGGAGACACTACAATTAATACAGGTGACGCAAATAATACTGGTGCAATTATTAATAATACAAATACAAATCTATCTGGAGGAGGATCTGGAAGTGGCACTGGTAACGGAGGAGTAAGTGTTGCAAATACAAATAACGGAGCTGATTCAGATAATAACGGCTCAGCAACAATCGTAAATAACAATGATACAAATCAAAACAACAGTGCAGTAATCATTAATAATATGACTCAAGCTTCTATAACTGGAGACAATTCTGCAAGTAAAAATCTTGGAAACGCTAGTATTAACACAGGTGACGCAAATGTATCTGGAACAGTTATAACAGCAGCAAATACTAACGTAGACGGTGTAGCAATTTCAGAATTTAATATAGTAGATGATCATATTGGAGATTTTGTATTAGATTTTGGAGCTAATTGTATTGCAGGATGCGGAGCTGGAACTACTTCATTAGCTAATCTAAATAATGCATCAGGATCAAATAACAACGCATCAAATAATACAACAACCAACAATAATACTAATCAAAATAATGACGGTACTGTAACAAATAATATTGATTTTGTAGCTAACACTGGGGACAACGACGCAAACAAAAATAACGCTGGGGACGTAAGTATCACAACTGGAGATGCTCATGTAGCAGCAAATCTATTAACTTTCCTTAATAATAACATCGCTGGAAACGTAGTGTTCGGAGTAGTAAATATCTTTGGAGATCTAGTTGGAGACATCATAATGCCAGACAATGTATTTGATCAATTCGCTTGCTCAACTTGCGGAGGAGGAACTAATGTTACGAATGCAAATAATGGAGCTAGTTCAGATAATAATGGATCAGTAAATAATACTACAAACAATAATGTTTTCCAATCAAATGACGCTAATATTACTAATAATTTAGTTCTAGAAACAGAAACAGGAAATAATGACGCTTCTAAAAACAACCAAGGAGACGTAAATATCACAACTGGAAGTACAAATGTTGATGCAAGTATTCTAAACATCGCAAACATGAATATTCTCGGAGGAAATATGTGGCTAGTAATTGTTAATGAGGCTGGAAATTGGGTTGGAAAACTATTTGGAGCTCCTGAGGGATCAGTTCTAGCTGGATCCGACGGATTAGAATTCGCAATGGATCCAAATGGCACAATAAATGTAACAAACGCTAAAAACGGAGCTGACTCAACTAACAACGGAGACGTAAATAACACTACAAATAACAACTTGAACCAAACAAATACAGCAAACGTAGTAAATAACGTTAACCTATCAGCTAACACAGGTGGAAATGAAGCAAACAAAAATAACGGAAACGTTGATATTGTAACTGGAGACGCTGAAGCGATCGCAAATATTGTTAACTTCGTAAACAACAATATTGCAGGAGGAAAACTATTAGTAACATTCGTAAATGTATTTGGAAGCTGGAAAGGTGACTTCATGACTCCTGGAAGCAAAAAAGACACATCTCCAGTTGTAGCTCAGGGCGGAGAAGAAGAAAATAAATCCAACAATCAACCATCAAACAACACACCACCAACTAACACAAGTGTTGCAGCAAAAGGACCAAGTGTAATTACAGCAGCAGGATTCTTACCAAAAGTATTTGGAGCTGGAAATAATGATGAATCAAACGTAGAAGTTAAAGTAGCAGGAGCAAATACAAATGACATAGTAGCAGGACTTACAAAAGACGCAAACGAGAAAAAAACTACTATTAATCTAGCATGGTTAATATTAGCAACACCTTTATTAGCAGTTGGAATATTTGCTAGAAAAAGATTTCTAAAGAAATCTGCCTAAACAAAACTCCTGTCCTTATTAAAATCTGCTCGCTCTGCCTAGCTTAGCAAGACTAAGCAAAAATTATGAATACTAAGAAAATATTATTAGGATTACTGTCTTTGTCGCTATTTGTAAATCCATACTTAGCTTACGCTGACGAAATATCAGTTAATGGAAATGCAGAGGGGTCTACAAATAACGTAAATATATCTTCAAGCAATAACAACAATACTGCACAAAACAATACTGCACAGGTAAATAATAATGTAGATGTTAATGCTAACACAGGAAATAACACTGCAAATGAAAATAACGGAGGAGAAACAAACATTACGACTGGAGACGTTAATGCCTCAACAACTATTATTAATGTAGGAATTAATCAATCATATGCGGAAAACGAATGCTGCCAGAGTGACTTAGCGATGAATATATCAGGAAACGGATCTAATTCGGAAAATTCGATTAATTACTCCTCGAACTCCAATAGCAGTGTAACTATTAATAACAACGCAAATATAACAAATAACGTAAAAGGATATGCAAATACAGGAAATAACACTGCAAATGAAAATAGTGGCGACGTAAGCATAAGCACTGGAAGCATAAAAGTAGTAGATACGATTAAAAATAATTCCATTAATATTTATGAAGTCCATACTTCAAATGGAACTGCGGGCGATATATCCATTAAAATCTCAGATAATGCAGCTGATTCAGACAACAATGTAACTCTAGTAAATGACAGCAATGTAACAATTGATGTAAACAATAGTGCAAATATTGTCAACAATTCAGAGTGGGATCTTAATACTGGAGGTAACACTGCCTCCAAAAATTCTGGAGATGTCGAAATCACAACCGGAGACATCTTGCTCGCTACCACAATCGAAAATACAGACGTAAATGTAGGGTTAATTGATGTAGATTGCTGCAATAATAATCCTACAACACCACCAGACGGTACACCACCTCCAACAACACCAAACACCAATCCTGGACCAAGCTCAAATCCTGGACCTACAGGTGGTACAGGACCAAGTACAGGCTCAGTTCTAGGTTCAGTACTTCCAGTAACAGGGGATTACTTCATGATTCTTCTAATGGTTGGGAATATAATGCTATTCTTCTTGGGTGGGTACCTGCGGCTACGGTCCGGAAGGGCACCTAACTACCTGTTTGCCAGATAGTGTGCTATAATCCCAGCCGTGGCTAAGCGTAAAACTAAAAAAGTAAAACAAAGTAAAATTTCCAAGAACATTGGAAATTTTTTGTTAATAGGATCCGTTCTTCTTTTCCTTCTACTATTTTATCCTCTGATTTCAATTTATTTATTTCCCCCAAAAGTAATTGATATTAATTTGTTACCTAACAATTATATTTCAGTGCCCAAAATTCACGCTCAAGCTCCGATAAATTTTAATACTGATCCCTTCAACGAGAATGAATATCAGGAAGTTTTAAAAATGGGAGTAGCACATGCTAAAAATACAGCTCTCCCTGGAGACAGGGGAAGTGTATTCATTTTCGCTCATTCCTCAGGAAATCCAATTGAAATAAGTACTTACAATACGATCTTTCTAAAGCTTGGGGAATTAGAAACAGGGGATGAGATTCAAATTAAAAAAGATAATAAAATTTATACTTATAAAGTAACCGATAAAAAAGTTGTCTGGCCTAATGAAGTTGAATATTTAGAGAGTAAAAAAGATCAATTAATTCTCCAAACCTGCTGGCCAATAGGCACATCACTTAAGCGACTTTTAATATTTGCTGTTCCTAACTAGTAAAGTTTTCTTGAACTTAACCTCGCTTGACAAATTGCGTCCTCAAGAGTAGATTGTAGCCATGTTAGTATTTGTAGATGCAAACATATACTTAAATTTGGTTAGAACTTCGAATGAAAATTCTATAAGCCTGAATTCTTTTAAGAAATTAATTGAAAATGGAACCGTTAGACTCCTTCTACCTCAAATAACACAAGATGAGTTCTTTAGAAATCTAAACAATATTAAGATTGACTACTTAAAATATTTAGATGACCAAATTCCAAATATTGAACTCGCGGTAAGCCTAAGAGACTCCGACGAAGGGAAAAAAGTCTTGGAAGCACAAAAAGATTTTGAAGCTAAAATAATCGAATTGTCTAAATACCATGAAAAAAATATCGACAAGTTAATAGAAGATACAATCGAAAAATTAATTAATAAATCAGAAAATTTTGAAACAACAAAAGAGGTGCTTGAAAAAGCAAAAATTAGAAAAAATACAGGTAACCCTCCGGGCAAGATTAGAGATCCCCTTGGAGATGAAATAGTGTGGGAATTAATCTTAAAATATTCCACAAACGATGATGTATCTATAGTTTCCTTCGATGACGATTGGACAGAGACTCCAAAATCCGACAAAATCAACCCAGTACTACAAAGAGAATGGGACAAGAAATCTGGAAAAGAAATTAAATGCTATAAAACATTAAGCGAATTTGTTAAAAAGTATGACAATGATATTACTTCTAAGGAAATTAAAGACGAGAAAGCGAGCTCAAAACCATACAAATTTGGTGATATTTTAAGGTCAATGAGCTCGGGAGCATCAGGAAGCGCCTTTGCTGGAACCTTATCCTCACTACCATCCATAAAAACATGTCCAAATTGCGGCTATCTCGTAGGCCCCACTCCTTTACTTTCTGGAGGAAATACCTACTACTGTCAAGTTTGCAACCGTACCCTCCTTTAATTAATCCTCTACTCCAAATAAAAGCCCCGCTTTATAGGCAGGGCTTTTATGGGACTTTAAACCAAAACTTTATGGAGTTAAGGTTACTTCGTTACTTGGAGCAGTAACTACAGCATCGACTGTAGAATTACTATTTCCAGTTGTCACTTCCACATTTCCAGGCTGATTGTTTCCATTAGCCTTATTTTTACCAGTCTTTGCTTTTGACTTAATAGTCGCATCGACTTTAACCTTACTCTTTTGCTCTACTTTCTTTTTATTCTTATTATTAATATAAGCAGAGTTATCAGAGTTATTTCCATTATCTTTTATATCAACAGTGTCGTTTGTTGATCCGCACGCACATGGAACTTCAGCCACATTTGAGCCTCCCTCCACTGCGATAGTAACATTTGATGTGGCGTTTCCAGTATCAATTGTTACGTTTCCACCGTTATTTTTGTTTGCTTTGTTCCCTCCTGTATTAGCTTTTGAAGTAATATCAAGAGATACATTAACAGTGTTGTTTTGAGTCACATTTACAGAACTATTGTTGGTAACATTAACATTATTTGTAGAGTTGTTACCATTTCCAGCAATTGTAACCATAGTATCAGCACTTGCTACTGGCGCCATAACGCTAGCCATTAATGAAAATGTCGCAAATGCAGTTCCTAATTTTGTTTTATAACTTATCATTTAATTCACCCCCTTTCAGTTTTTAGCCCTCAAGGCCCAACCTTTTGAGCTTATGTTATTTGTTGGAAAAAAGGGCAGCTTCTTTCCAACGCACAATTCAAACTAATTAATTATTAACTAGTTTATCCAACAACGCAGTTCGGACAAACAAAAAGGCCCGTATATTTCTATACTAGGCCTTTAAAAATAGTCTAAATTAATTTGGACAGTTTTCATATTCCTCCGTTTGCGGTCAGAATTATAATTTAAAAAGCTTGTCAGTATTTGATAACCCAAACTTTTTAACTTTTTACCATATTAAAATGTGAAAAATTTCTAGTCAATATGTACAAAATATATCAATAAAATTCAAATCCTATAAATATCCTAAATAAGTCTTGAAATATTAATTGATTTTGTTATTATCAATTGGTGTTTTGGACTATCAATAAAAGCTTTCTTGTTACTTGTATCATAATTCTAGATGTTCTTCTTCTAATAAATATTCAAAACAAAAAAAACTCTACAGTTCTCATAATTGAAAAACCAAAAACCGTGACGGTAGCATCAAATAATTCAGCACAAATTGGAACAGCTAAAATTACAGTTCCCAAACCTAAAATTACGGCTCTAGCCGAAGTCACAGTGACCTTTACCCCAACTTCTGCCCCTAGTACTCCAACCAACAACCTTGAAATAAAACAAACAGTCTCTGGCGTAGACAATTTACTTTCTCAGGTAAATGCATACAGAGCTACTAAAGGTCTCCCGCCGGTCTCCTCAGAGGCTTATACATGCGCTTTTGCAAATACCAGAGCAGGGGAAATCACATCTGCGTTTAACCATGACGGGTTCTCTAGTCGAGTAAACTCCAAAAATCTTCCTTATCCATCATATTCAGAGATTGCAGAAAATATTGCCATGTCATCTAACCCCGCTGATGTGGTACAAGCTTGGATAGATTCTCCGGGACATAATGAAAATATGCTCAAGAACACTCCACATGCTTGCATAGGTAATTCAGGAAATTATTACGCATACGAATCTTGGAGGCCATAGATAGATTGTCAGAGCTAAAAATTTCCTCTATAATAGTTGCTTATTAAATTTTCATAATTATGGATAGTATTATTGTAAAAGGAGCAAGGGAACATAACCTTAAGAATGTAGATCTTAAAATTCCTAAGAATAAGCTAGTAGTTTTTACTGGTCTTTCAGGAAGTGGAAAATCTTCCTTGGCTTTTGACACTATTTACGCAGAAGGACAACGAAGGTATGTAGAAAGTCTTTCTTCTTATGCGAGACAATTCCTAGGTGTCATGAAAAAGCCTGACGTTGATCTAATAGAAGGACTTTCTCCAGCTATTTCAATTGACCAGAAATCTACTTCGAGAAATCCAAGATCTACTGTAGGAACTGTTACCGAAATTTATGATTATTTAAGACTATTATTTGCAAGAATAGGACACCCACATTGTCCTAATTGCGGAAGAGAAATAAGCCGCGTATCTCCTGAGCAAATTACTGACCAGATCATGTCTTTTCACAAACAACAAAATGAAAAACAAGTGAAAGCTATGATCATGGCTCCAATTGTTAAAGATAGAAAAGGAGAATATGGTCAGGTTTTTGAGGATCTAAGAAAAAGGGGATACAAACAAGTTAGAGTGGATGGACATGTTTTTGATTTATCAGAAGAACTGGTTTTAATTAAGACTAATAAACACTCTATCGAGGTCATAATCGACAAAATCATGCTTAATGATACAACAGATCGCTCTAGAGTTAGTACTGACGTTGAGCAGGCCCTTAAATTTGGTGAGGGAGAAATAATTCTATCAGTGATTAAAGACCAGGGATTCGAAATACCAGCTACTCCTAAACAAATGGAAGATCATCTTTTCTCTATAAAATTTGCGTGTCCAAAATGTAACATTTCAATCGCAGAAGTTGAGCCCCGCATATTTTCATTCAATACTCCACACGGTGCATGTCCTAACTGTAATGGTCTTGGATCAATTCTTACAGTTGATCGGGAATTAGTTTTCAATAATAACCTTTCAATTCTTGAAGGAGGCATTTTACCTTTTTCAAATCTTTTATCTCACGATACCTGGTTTACAAGAACTTTTAAAACATTTGCAGAAGCTAACGGAATTCCAGTAAACGTAAGGCTTTCTGAAATTTCCAATGATAAAAAAGATATTTTATTAAAAGGAACGGGGGATAGAGAATATTATGTTCATGGAGAAAACAGATGGGGCAAAAATACCACAATTAGTGAAAGCTTTCCTGGAGTTTTAGAAGAACTCAAAAATAGATATCAAAATACTGATTCCGTATTCTTTAAATCTCAAATTGAGAAATTCATGAGATATGAAACATGCCCCTCCTGTAATGGCTCCAGACTTAGAAAAGAAGCAATATCAGTAACAATTGATGGAAAATCCATCGTAGACGTATCCGATATGTCCATTGATAAATCCTTAGCGTTTATAACCTCATTAAATAACAAAATAAGCGATAGGGAAGAATCAATAGGAAAATTAATTCTTAGAGAAATAAATCAGCGTCTCACATTTCTGAGCGATGTGGGCCTTGATTACCTCACGCTTTCTCGTGGAGCAGAAACATTAGCAGGCGGAGAAGCACAGAGAATTAGACTAGCATCGCAAATTGGATCAGGGTTAACTGGAGTTTTATATGTTTTAGACGAACCTTCAATTGGACTGCATCAAAAAGATAATAAAAAGCTTATTGAAACACTAGTAAAGCTTAAAAATCTTGGAAATACAGTTCTTGTAGTAGAACACGATGAAGAGACTATGGAAGCATCGGACTATATCGTAGATTTTGGCCCGTCTGCAGGAGAAGGTGGGGGACAAATTATATTTGAAGGAACAGTTGACGAAATAAAAAAAGATAAGAATTCTATAACTGGTGCTTATTTGTCTGGAAAGAAAAAAATAAAAGTTGAAAGCGCAAATCCAAATGGTATAAATGATAAATTAATAATTAAAGGAGCTCGAGAACACAATCTAAAAAATATTGATGTGGAATTTCCTCTTGGCGTTATGACGGTGGTTAGCGGTGTTAGCGGCAGTGGCAAATCTACTTTAGTAAATGATATTTTAGCCAAATCTCTTTTAAGGAAGTTCTACAGGGCAA
>CAZMGC010000007.1:286-19063 GCA_964565795.1 uncultured Gammaproteobacteria bacterium | reverse complement strand
AAATTAATAGTTGTAACTGGAGTTTCTGGAAGTGGTAAATCAACTCTTATTAATGACATTCTTTATCATGGACTTAAACAGCTTGAGGATCCATTCCATAGGGAAAAACCGGGCGAACACGATAGCATTCAAGGATACGAGAACATAAAACATATTTATTCAATTGACCAGTCTCCAATCGGACGCACTCCAAGAAGTAATCCTGCAACATATACTGGGGCATTTAATTACATAAGGGATATATTTGCTAAGACAAAAGACGCAAGACTTAAAGGTTATGGTCCAGGTAGATTTTCTTTTAATGTTAAAGGTGGACGATGCGAAGCCTGTGAGGGAGAAGGGCAGATAAAAATCGAGATGCAATTCTTACCTGACGTCTATATAACTTGCGAAGTTTGCGAAGGAAAACAATACAACAAAGAGGCATTAGAAGTATTATTTAATGGTAAAAATATTTCAGAAGTGCTCAATATGAGTGTCTTAGAGGCATCTGGTTTTTTCAATTTTATTACACCACTTAGCAACAGACTTTTAACATTAAATGATGTAGGGCTTTCCTATGTAAAACTTGGTCAACCAGCACCAACCCTATCAGGTGGAGAAGCACAAAGAGTAAAACTTGCTTCTGAGCTTTCCAAAAGAGGAACACATGCCCTATATCTTTTGGATGAACCTACTTCTGGACTTCATTTTGCAGATTTGGAAAAACTTCTTCATGTTTTAAGACGTTTAGTAGATATCGGCAACACTGTAATAGTTATTGAACACAATCTTGATATTATCAAGAACGCAGACTATATAATAGACCTAGGCCCAGATGGTGGAGAACGTGGAGGAAATTTGATTGCGACTGGAACTCCTGAGGAGATTGCTAAAAATCCTGCATCCTACACTGGGCAATTTTTAAAAAAAGTTCTTTAATGACCCATTCGGCAAGCTCAGGGTCATATTGAGTAAAATCGAATCTATGAAAAAATTTCTGCCTATTCTTCTTTTAGCCTTTCTAGCTATTAGTATTGGAAAAGCAAATGCACAGGAAAAATTTTCTATTTTTTATAATGTCACCTATCAAGTAAATGAAAATGAAAAAACCAAGGTCATTATGGATATCGACCTTAGAAATAACACAACAGGTTTTTATGCTGGAAGTTATAAAATTCAGACAGGTTTTGAAAATATTACTAACATTAAAGCCTCAGATCTAGGCGGACAATTAAATGTTAAATCTTCGAAAAACGATAAAGGGACAGAACTGTCTTTTGATTTCATAGAAAAAATTGTAGGGATTAATAAAACCCAAGAATTTACCGTTATTTTTGACTCAGAGGAAATAGCAAAAAATTACGGAAATATTTGGGAAGTAAATATTCCAGGAATTTCAAATCAAGAAGAATATGCTTCTTTTAATACTTCTCTGGTAGTGCCATCTTCCTTTGGCAAACCTTCGATAATAAAGCCACTTATTCCAAATGCGACAGCTTCCGGAAATACTATAAAATTCACAAAAAAAGATCTCGGTAAAGCTGGAATTTCTGTGGCCTATGGCGAGGCACAAATTTATTCATTTGATTTAACATATCACTTAAGAAATAGAAATCTTTATCCAATTGTCACTGAGATCGCAATTCCCTCAAACAATAACTACCAGGAAGTTAATATCGAAAGTATAAATCCAAAACCAGTTGATGTAGTTATGGATTCTGACGGAAATTGGCTGGCTAAATTCAGGCTTCTTCCGTCAGAAGACTATGACGTTCGAGTTTTTGGAAAAGCAAAAGTATCCTACAAACCCAAAAAAGAAGTACTAACTAACAGCGAAAGAGAAACATATTTAAAACCTCAAAAGTACTGGGAGGTAAATGATCCGGAAATTAAAAAATTGGCGAAAGAATTAAAAACTCCTGAAGCTATTTACAGGTACATTGTGCAGAATTTAAAATATGATACGGGTAGGGTTAAAGAAACCCAGGAAAGAGCAGGAGCTAGGGGAGTACTTTCGAATAAAAACTCTGCTGTTTGCCTGGAATTTACAGATTTATTCGTAACTCTTGCTAGGTCTGCAGGAATTCCAGCTAGAGCAATTGAGGGCTATGCAAATACAAATAATTCCGCCAAACGCCCGCTGTCTCTTCTAAAAGATGTTTTGCATGCATGGCCCGAGTATTATGATGACAACAAAAAAGCATGGATAATGGTTGACCCTACTTGGGAAAACACAACTGAAGGAATAGATTATTTTAATGTATTTGATTTTGATCACTTAACTTTTGCAATTAAAGGAGCAGATAGCGAATATCCTGTTCCAGCTGGAGGATATAAAATTCCTGGACAGAAAAGCACGCAAGATGTTAAGGTAACTACCTCAGATAAATTTGAAGAAGAACTTCCCACGCTTCGAGCTTCTACTAATTTCTCTGAAAAATATCTCGGAGGATTCGGAATAAATGGAGAAATTATTATTAGTAATAGTTCAGGTGTAATTTCTCCAAACCAAACAGTAAAAGTAGAATCAAATGCATTAAATCCTAAAATTCAAAATCTTTACTTCGATAAAATTCCTCCATACGGCAGAATTGTAATTCCTGTAAGGTTTGACGCTAAACCTCTTTTGACAAAAGAAACTGATACTATTAAAATATCGATCGGTAAAGAAGTAATAGAAAAGAATATTATCATTTCACCCTTTTACCAACACATTTATTTTATAATAGGAATCTTAGGAGTAATATCAATTGGATTATTCACATTTATCATATCAATCATTATCCGAAAAAGAAGGCGTTTACCTCTTTCACAATAAAGAAGGGGAAGTCATCTATGTGGGAAAAGCTAAAAACCTGCGTAAGCGTGTTTCCTCATATTTTCTAAATAAAGATTTAGGAGCTAAAACTCAAGCATTGGTCGAAAGAGTAAATAGAATCGAAACGATGCTTACCGACTCTGAACTGGAGTCACTCCTTCTTGAAGCAAACCTAATTAAAAAATATAACCCGAAATACAACATAAGACTAACTGATGGAAAAAGTTATATTAGGGCAAAAATTACAATTGGAGAAGAAATTCCAAAAGTTTTAGTAGCGCGTCGTGAAGAAGATCCTTCGTCTATCTATTTTGGGCCATTTCCTTCTTCTCAGGACTTAAAAATAGTATTAAAAATAATTAGACGAATTTTTCCTTACCAGTCAGTATTAAATCATCCAAAAAGAAATTGTCTCTATTTTCATTTAGGTCTTTGTCCATGTCCTCCGATGTTTACCTCTGATGCACAAACTAAAGAGTATAGAAAAAATATTAAATACATCGTTCAGTTTTTTCAGGGAGAAACTAAGAAAATAATTAAAGAACTTGAAAAAGAGAGAGATCAGGAAAGCAAAATCGAAAACTTTGAAAAATCCGCTGAGATTCAGAAAAGAATAGATGCCATAGTTTTAGTTACAACTCCTAGAAAAACTGCATTTGACTACGAAATGAACCCAAATTTAAGAAGCGATATGCGAAACGAGGAATTAGAAGATCTTAAAAAAGCACTTAATGAAAACGGTGTAAATGTTAATAAACTTGAAAGAATTGAGTGTTATGACATTTCAAATATCTCAGGAAAATTTGCGACTGGATCCATGGTGGTTTTTACCAACGGTGAAAAGGACTCTTCAGAATATAGAAGATTTAAAATTAAAAGGCCTCCTGTTGTTGTTCCAAATGATTTTGCAATGATGAGAGAAGTAATTAAAAGAAGAATAACTCATGATGATTGGCCATACCCGGATCTAATAATCGTAGACGGAGGCAAAGGACAGATCTCCTCAGCCTCTAAAGCCTTATTTGAAAGTAATGTTGAAATCCCTCTTATCGGAATCGCAAAAAGAGAAGAGCTTTTAATTACCACTGATTTTAAAGTAATTAGACTTTCTAAAACTTCTCAAGGGTTAACTCTTGTTAGACGAATTAGAGATGAAGCACACAGATTTGCGATAACTTATCACAAAAAACTCCGAGCAAAATATTTATTAGCAAATAGCCGGTAGCTTGTTGCGTATGGTAGGATTTGATAAGAGATATGTTTAGGTTCGAGAAACTAGAAATCTGGCATGAGTCAATTAAGTACAGTAAGAATATTTATAAGATTTCCGAAACATTACCAAATAACGAACAGTTTGGCTTAAAGCCACAAATAAAAAGAGCCGCTTTGTCAATCTCGAGCAATATTGCCGAAGGATCCGGAAGTACCAGCTCAAAAGATTTTAGTCGCTTCTTAGATATTGCCATCAAATCCACGATTGAAACTGCTTCCCAATTACTATTTGGAAAGGAAATGAATTACTTTAAGGAAAAAGACGTTCTTGTCTTATATGACCAGGCAGAACTACTAATTAAACGGATACAATCATTTAAGAAATCACTAAAATAATCATTCCACCACATGCTACGTGCCATTTGCCACTCGCTATTTTCTAGTCAGAGTATAAGTATAGGGGAAGAAGAGAAAGGCTGCTGGCATATCGTCAATTAAGTATTTCTGAAAATCATCGTAGATCTTTTTTCTCTCATCCTGAGAATAAATTTGTCTTCCATCCTCAAGAAGTTTGTCAATTCTCAAATTTCTGTAATTCGTAATGTTACTTGGTTGCCCTGTATGCCAGAGCGTGTATTGGTCTGGATCCTTAAGAACCGGAAGTTCCCCCAGGAACACCTGATAATTATTTGGGACTCCCTCAACTCTTTCAATTTCCGTCTCAAATCCAATTTCCTTCCAGTATTTTGAAATTTCTTTTGCTAAGTTTTGGTATTGGGGAAGAGTTTTAAGATTTATTTTCATACCGCTTTTAGTTGCTTCTGTATCTTCTAATTGGATTGCCACATATTCCAAATCTTTTTGAAAATTTTCAGTGGGATTATTAAACCAGTACCCATCTTTATAAGGAGTGTGCGTTCTTTTTCCATCGGCAAACGAATCAGGAAGAGAATACGCTAGTGCTTTTCTAATTTTTTTATCTGACAAATAAGAATCAGAATTATTAAAGAAAAGCGTTACTATTTTTGTTTCGTTTATATTTTTTGAGACACTGGTATTTTTAAAGCTATCCAAACTCACGCCTCTTTCATAATTAAGATTATTAATATCAACTATTGAAGTTACCTCTCCTAAAACATATGCGTGTTTTAATGCATCCTGAGTGTCATAAAACACATATTGGATTTTATTCTTTTCTTTAGTTGAGGAAAGCTCAATGCTTCTTATAAAGTCTCCGTTAGTTTTTATTTCTCCAATTTTATAGTCAGAAACACCAATATAATTTTTCTTAAATACTTTATAGTTTGCAAGTGTTACCAAGAAAGGCGAATATTTATCTTTTAATTTAAAAACAATTACGTGCTTAGCTGGCCTTTCAATTTTTACATCCTGAAAGTTATAATTTATCGATTTGGAATCTAATTCTTTTCCATCAGAAAATTTTTGTCCTTCGTTTAGATAAAAAATGAATGTCTTCCCGTCATCCTTTACTTCCCAGGATTTTGCGAGATCTGGCTCTACTTCTCCTGTTTTAGAAATCTTTGTAAGTCCTCTTGAAGCTTTAGCTGCAATTACCTCAGGTAAATTGTTTGGCAAATCTCTTTCATAATAAATACCTGCGATTCCCACATGTTCGTGATTTACAATTGGAAGTCTGGAAATAATGAAATTTCGATTTAAAAATAAAAAAAGAATTATGGCAAAACCAAATACAAAAGATGCGAGGATCATCTTTCCCCATTTTTTTATGTAGGCTCTAAGAAGCCAAAAAATGAGTCTTTTTCTCTTTAAAAAAATCATAACGACTTTAGGGGATTAGAAGTAGTATTGAGAAAATTGCAAAAACTATAGCTAGAACTATAGTTAAATAAACTAGGAGCTTTTCAACACTTCTTCTGCTTCTGAAAGTTTCTCCACTCCCGCCAAAACTTGCTGAAAGTCCCGAGCCTGAAACCTGCATTAGAATTACTCCTATCAGAAGAACTGCGACCACTGCTTCAAGAATTGTCAAAATCATACAAGGCTATTATACCCTCAAATTGCTTATATTTGCAAATAAAAATAAGAATCTGTAAAATTGCCTGTTGTGAGTGCTGACAGACCACTTTTATACGGAATACCAAGACCTCCTGAGACAGGAGCATCTCTTGCTGCTATCGGATTTGGAATGTTTACTAGAGCGAGTTTAAGATGTCCAGCGTCAGTTACTGCCCAAGGTGTTCATATCGCAATTGAAAATATATCTTTGGGATTAAATTTAAATAGAGTGAGAAACGATTTTTTAGAAAACCCAAAATATGTTGCTGCCAGCATTAAAGCCGCAGAAGAAGCGCACCAAAGAGGAGGTGTTATAGTTGAAGATATTCCAGCTCAGATCCCAGAAATAATCTCAAATGATTTTTACTTTGCCATAAAGTTTGGAGTCCTTAATCCGTATCAACTTCAAAGAATTATAATTCGATTCGACAATTTAAGAGGAAATATGCCAAGCGAAGATGTGGAGGAAGAAGTAAGTGAACTTGCATACGGAATCTATTATGAAGGAATGGATTCTTTTGGATTTAGGAGATAATTTATTCTTTAGTGAGCCACTTGAAGAAATTTATTATTAAAGCCAAAACTGCAGCTGAAACTATAAAAGCTGTGAGCGTATTAAATTTAATCATTGGAACTATAAATCCGGCCCATGAAAATCCACTGAAAGTAAAAGCGGACACTGTTACGCTTGGTGCAAAAATAGTTAAAAGATATAAAAGAATGGCGTTTGTTATAAAAGAGAAAAGTCCGAGAGTTATCATATTTAAAGGAAGAGAGAAGATGTTTATAATAGGTTTTACAATCATATTAAGAATCGTGAGAATTATGCCGGCTGCTATTAAAGTTTGATAGCCCCCAGTTATTTTTACTCCTGACACAAACTCAGTTAAAACAAATAAAGAAATCGAATTAAATGTGATATTTTTTACTATCCCTCGCATGATTTAAGCGTAGCAAATTAGACTTGAAATGAAAAGCCTGCAAGCGTATTATAGAAAAACTTATGGATTCAGTTAAATGTCCTCACTGCGGTAAGCCAGTAGAACTATCAGAGGCAATCGTTCATGAACTTCAAGCCCAGGTTAGAAATGAAGAAAGTAAAAAACTTAAAGCTCAGTTTGAGGAAGAAAAAGCCAAAGAAAAACTTGAGAACGAAAAAAAACTTCGTGAAGAATTTGAGAAAGAAGCAAAACAAACTACTGATGCATTGGAGCTCGCAAAAAAGAAACAAGAAGAACTTTTAGAGAAGCTTGAAAAAGAACAAGTCGAGCGAGAAAAAGCTGAGGAAAAAATAAAAGCTGAAGCAATTAAAATAGCACAAAAACAAGCCGAGGAAGCACAAAGCCTAAAACTTAAAGAAAAAGATATTCAAATGGATCAAATAAAACGCCTGGCAGAAGATTTAAGACGTGCTAACGAAGATTTAAAGAAAAAATTAGAACAAGGATCTCAACAGCTACAAGGTGAAGCCCTTGAATTAAATCTCGAAGAAAAACTTAAAGAAACTTTTCCAAATGATGAATTTGTACCAATTCCTAAAGGCGTAGAGGGAGGAGATATTTGGCAAAAAGTAAAATTTCAGGGAAAAGTAGTGGGTTCTATTATTTGGGAGACTAAAAGAACGAAAGCATGGAGCAAGGGCTGGCTAACTAAGCTAAAAGAAGATGCAGGTAAGGTCTCTGCTACAGAATCTATTATCGTTTCTCAAGTTCTTCCAGAGAATTCCAATTCATTTGACAGGATAGACGGTGTTTGGATTACTACTTACGAACACGCACTTAGTATTTGTAGATATGTAAGATTTTTAATAACTAGTGTTGCTAACGCCAAATCTTCAATAAGCCACACTGAAGAAGAGTGGGGGATGATTCGCGATTATATGATGAGTGACAATTTTAAGCATAGAATGCAACTTCATTTTGACAGCATTAAAACCTTAAGAGAATCACTTGAAGCTGATAAAAGAGCAACTACTTTAAGATGGAAAAAACAGGAAGTACAAATAAATAAACTTGATATGAATACTACAAATTTCTATGGAGAATTGAAAGCAATCGTCACAAATTTGCCAGAACTTGAAGAAATTGAAACACCTCTTTTAGCAGATGAAAATTCTGACCAAACCAACGTTTTCTGAAGAAATTTACTACTGGGAGCAAGGCATTCAAGCCGTAATAGGACTTGATGAGGTAGGACGTGGTGCTTTTGCGGGACCCATTGTCGCAGCAGGTGTGATCTTTAAACCAAACTTCAAACACGATTTTTTAAATAAAGTAAATGATTCAAAGCTTCTCAAACCTAAAATTCGCGAAGAACTATCGGAGTTAATTAAAGCAAATTCAAATTGGGTAATTGAATCGGTAGATTTAGATTTTATAAATAAATTCGGAATTGGAAAGGCCAATCTTGAAGTATTCAAACGAGTTTTAAGCAAACTTTTAACTGATCTTCCAAATCATTTTATACTCGTAGATGGATTTGACCTTAAGATCGCGAATCAAAAGGCTATCATAAAAGGGGACTCTAAGTCGTTATCAATTGCAGCAGCGTCAATCATCGCAAAAGTTCACAGAGATAACCTCATGAAAGAAGCACACACTCTTTTTCCGAACTATGGCTTTGCACAAAATAAAGGCTATGGCACTTTAAAACACAGAAACGCATTAAAAATTCACGGGCTCTCAAGTATCCACAGAATAGATTTCTGTAAGAATATTAACTAACTCTAATTGACTTCATAACCTCACTCTGTTACTATCACGCCTTATGGCTGAAAGATCAATCTCAATTCCTGATAATTTAAGGCATGTTGACCTAGAGCAAAGACCCGCAAGTGAAGTAGTTGTTACTGGCTTTGCAATGAGAACTCGCTTTGGAAATACCATCGAGACAATTGCAGCAAGAGAAAGAGGGGATAACGCAATTATTCTTTTTGAAGGTGATACAGGAAACGATAATGTACATGTGGCGTCACCACTACCATCAGATTTTGACCCTTTTGAAGGATTGGGCCTTGGAAAAGAAGCTAAATGGTTTTCACCATTTGCAGCACTTCAATTATCTATCGTAAGACAAGCTACGGAAATGTCTGGACTTTTAGGACCTGACGGAAAAGTAGATGGAGTTGATCCATTGAAATTTGGTATTTTTGGTTATTCGGGGATTGGAACATCACTAGAATTTATTAGAATTAACGATATAGTAAGAAGGAATGAAGCTGTAAGAGATGGAATTAGAAATGGAACACTTCCACATGGAACAAGACAAGAAAATGTTAAAGTTTCAGATCCATTTAAGGGCTTTCCTGAACAGGCGAATGGCAGAGTAGCAGAAACGTTGGGACTAAAAGGAAAAGGGAATTATGGGTCCCAAGCTTGTGCATCGGGAGCAACAGCTTTTGTCGAAGGAGTTGACAGCATTCTTTCAGGTAAAAACACAGCTGCTATTGTGGGGGCAACAGAAACAGTACTTCAATACTACCCTCAATTAGCTTTCGCATCTTTTGACGCAATCGGAGCACTTTCACACAGTGAAGACCCAAACTATGCAAGTAGACCTATGGATGCAAATAGAGATGGGTTCGTAATGGCTGAGGGATCTGCATATTTGGTACTAGAGAGTGCTGAAAGCGCGCATAAAAGAGGCGCTAAAGTTTATGCTAGGGTAGCAGGAGCTGAGACAGGGATGGATGGACATGAAAAAACTAGATCAGACCACGATAGAGTAGCTGCTTTAATTGCTTCTACCGTAAGAACTCCGGATAATAATTTAATTCTTCCAGATGTTTGGTACCTACATGCTACATCAACCCCTGTCGGAGATCAAAGCGAAATAGCTGCAGCTAGAAATGTATATGGCGAACATGTAAGTAAAATTGCAATGGTAGCGAATAAATCTGCATTTGGTCATACGCTAGGAGCGGCTGGAGCAATTAGTATAGTGGAAGCTGTTTCAGCACTCTCCTCAGGAGTAGTGGCACCCACAATTAACTTAAGAGAAAGAGATGAAGCATTCAGAGATTTAGATGTTGTAGAATCCGCGAGAAAACTTGATCCACGAAATGCACTTGTTACCTCAAGTGGGTTTGGAGGTCACAACGCTGCAATACTACTAAGAAGATAGTATTTCTAATTGATCAACCTTCCATATTTCCAATAAGCAACTACTGTATAATATCTTATATATTCGAAAGGGGGTGAAATAAGTGATAAAACTAAATCCTTACATACACTTTAAAGATAACACTCGTGAAGCAATGGACTTTTATAAGTCTATATTCGGTGGAAAACTAGAAATAAGTACTTTTAAAGAAGGCATGAATATGGAAGGGCCTGATGCTGATAAAATCATGCATGCACAGCTTAATATCGGTCCTGAAATGACACTTATGGCTTCTGACACACCTCCTGGAATGGAAATTAATCCAGGCGCTACAGTTACCATAACATTAAGCGGAAATTCAGGTGATGAAGAAAAATTAAAAAGCCACTGGGAAGGCCTTTCAGAAGGAGCAAATATAACAGTTCCTTTAGATAAGTCTCCATGGGGAGATACTTTTGGAATGCTTACAGACAAATTCGGAATCGAATGGATGGTAAATATTGGAGCCCAGAAATAATATTTTCTAGGGGGAAATTCTTAAAAGCTCACAATGTGAGCTTTTTTGATGAAAATCCACTTTCCTTGAGTAAAATATAGGCTTTTGATAAAATTAACGCGTGCGTCTGTAGCTCAATGGATAGAGCACTTCGCTTCGGACGAAGGGGTTGCGGGTTCGACTCCTGCCAGACGCGCTAAAAAATTTGGCAAAATTTTTCAGCGTAAACGCCCAGATTATGAATTGGCACGTTTATATAGTAAAATGTAGCGACGAAAGTTTATACACAGGCATAACAACTGATATTAAACGAAGAGTTAAAGAGCATAATACGAGTGATAAATTAGGCGCTAAATCGCTTAGGGGAAAAAGGCCTGTGGAATTGGTTTATACTGAACAATTCGAGACGCAAAGTGATGCGAGAAAAAGAGAAGCAGCGATAAAACAATGGTCTCGGGTGTATAAGCTTAAATTAGTTGAAAAACACAGTTCGCAGTGACGGGTTTACCCTGAAAAATGCGAACATTTTTTAGGGCCGCTAGCTCAATGGTAGAGCAATTCCCTCTTAAGGAATCGGTTACAGGTTCAAATCCTGTGCGGCTCACAAATCAAACAACATTTAGTCCTATAGTTTGATTTTCTACCCTAAAAAGATTATAATTCCACCCATGACAGAGATTACTTCACATGGAAAATTAGTTAAATTCATAAAATATGACGGCACACCTTCATGGATTCGTATTAGTGAGGAAACATATATGCCCACGGGGGGTGCCTTTGGAGCAATTTACAGAGCAGACACTGAGGTCTTGGGACGCCCAAGAAATTTTGTAATTAAAAAATTTAGAGGAGACATGGTTAAAGCTAAAAGAGATGCTGAAAGAGCGTTTAATAATTATAGAAGAGCAAAAAAGGCTGGCCTTAAGGTTTTTCCTACATACCGAATGGGTGAAGACGAAAGAAGTATCCTTATGACAGACGGAAATGCAAACTCCACAATTGTTTTAAGCAATAATATAAACCTCCAAGAAATTGGCTTGCCCCTAATAAAAGATGAAGCAATAACCCCAGCACTAACCGATGCAATTATCGAACATGCAAAACTCGCCTCACAGCAGAATATATTAATCCCAAACGATGCATATTTTTTCTTATTCAATAGGGGAAATAAAACTATCGACTTTACCCTTGGTGATTTAGATAAACTAGGGCAAGACATTAGTCCCGCTCATGCTCTTTGGCACAATTTAAGAACTGCGAGAAATGCAGTCATATCTTTTATGGCTAGTAATGCTGAAAGCCCCTATCTACAGATTAGGAATGCAGATGCCAGATTTAAAGCTGAAGGAGAAATGGGTAATTAAATTTGCATCAATCTGATACAATTATTTAGTCATATCTGAATTTATCATATGGAAATAATTTCAAAAAATTGGAAAAGTTTTAAAAAATCAGTAAAAGAATTTCATACCAAAAAACCGCATATTGAGTTCTTCACAGCTCTTCTTACTATTCCTGTGCTTTTAACCGTTATAATTTTAAATTTGAATAATTTAAAAGCAGACGATGAAAAAGAAACACCTAAAAATCAAACAATTGTTATTACTCAAAGCGCACCAGAAAAAGAAGAAGTGATTGTAACCTCTGAAGCATGTGAACCTGGAATAGGGGACATAAGCATTACGAACCCTGAAGAAGGGGATAATGTATCGGGAAACCCTGTATCAGTCGATATCGTATATGAATCAGAAGGTTTTTGTGAAGTTGTATGGTCTTACAGAATCAATAACGGCTCATGGTCTTCTTATGATGACCGCTCAATTGCCTTATATAATCTCCCAAATGGAGATATAAAATTTGATCTAAGAGTTAAAAGCGTGGTTAACACCTCACAGAAGACACTAACGAGAAACTTTAACTACTCTGGGGGCTCTGTTAGCCTAACACCAACAGTTACTCCAAACTTAACTCCATAGTCATTGGCAACAGAAAGCAGTTCAGATATAATTTAAATGTGGGAAATTCTCAGCTTATTTCTTGGGGTAAATTTTTAATTGGGTGGCCTCTTTCAATCGTAGCAATTATTTATGTCTTTAGATTTTTAAAAAATACCGGGGGAGAAGCTTTATTTAATATTTCCAGCATAAATCCTATCTATCTCTTTTTTGGCCTCATTTTCTTTTTTTTATGGTTTTATTTGAGGGCGTACGCATGGCAATTATTCTTAAAAAAAGAAGGGTATAAGCTTAATCTAAAAGATTCAATTTACAGATGGGAATTTTCAGAACTAAAAAGATTTGTCCCAGGGAATGTCTGGTCTTTTTTAGGAAGAGTTTCTCTTTTTGAAGAAAAAGGAGTTCCTAAGAAAATTATCGCAAAGGGGCTTTTATATGAAATCGAACTCGTAATCTCTGCATCTTTATTTTTATCTATTCTTTCAATCCCATTGGTCATTAGTTATTTTAATTTAAACATACCAAACATATCCCTTATAATTTTTGCTTTAATAATAATTTTTATCTCGATCTTCTTATTTTCCGCAAATCTTCCATTGGGAAAATTCAAAAAAATAGTACCACTCCTAAGCACAAAAGATAATTTAATATTTTTTACAATTTATGTAGTGTCCTGTTTCTTTTTCGGAGCAGGAACATTTTTCTCAGCATATTCATTATTCCCATTAGACTTTTCAAAATTTTTAGAATATGTCGGATTCTTTTCTTTCTCCCTTCTTGTAGGATATCTCTCATTTTTAACTCCGTCCGGATTGGGAGTAAGAGAGGCAGTTATAACTTTTGGACTTTCAAAAAGCATATTACTTCCTCAAGCAGCACTTATTGCAATATTTTCCAGAGTTATTTTAATATTATCTGAACTTATATTTCTACTTTTTACTTTTTTATGGAAAAAATTACCTTTAAAAAAATAAAATATCACTGGCAGGAAATCTCTGTTGTAATTTTCGCTTTTATTTACTCCATTTATTTCAATATTGCGAGCTTTCTTAGGTATGATAATTACTATACGGGAAGATTTGATCTGGGAAACATGGCTCAGACAGTCTGGAACACAACTCAAGGAAATTTATTTACTCTAACTGATCCGAATGGAACTCGTGAAGTTTCCCGACTAGCATTTCATGCAGATTTTATCTTAGTTCTTATTTCTCCTTTCTACGCACTATGGCAAGACCCACGAATGCTTCTTTTTATCCAAACTTTAGTTCTTTCACTTGGCGGAATTTTTGTATATCTAATCGCTAGACACATCTTAGAAAATCGCACATTAGCAGTTATCCTATCTCTGTGCTACTTCCTAAATCCTGCAGTCCAATATACAAATCTTTATGATTTTCATTCAGTTACCCTTGCTACTACATTTCTCTTAGCAGCTTTTTATTTTATACAGAAGAAATATTTCATTCACGCTCTCATATTCCTAACCCTTGCTGGAATTACTAAAGAACAAGTATGGTTCATTACAGCACTTTTTGGACTTTATATTTTGTTTGTATTCAAACAGAAAAAGCTGGGAACTTTTATATTTTTAACTTCTGCTTTTCTTTTTTATTACCTTATCTGGCATGCCATTCCTGCTTCTCTGGGAAGTGCCCACTTTGCGCTAGAGTATTATTCCGATTTTGGAGGTTCACCTGGAGATATTATCAAAAACATTTTCCTTAACCCTATTCAAACTATTCAAACACTACTCTTACCAGACAGAATTGGATACCTAAAACAATTATTCTTACCCCTAGGATATCTTTCTTTTTTCGCTCCTCTACTTTTAATTTTTGCAGGCCCTGATCTAGGGATAAATTTACTTAGCGCAAATCCTACACTCCACCAAATTTATTATCAATACTCTTCGACAGTTACACCTTTTATTTTCATATCCACAATATTTGCAATTAAATATATTAAAAAACACATTTCGGAAGTACCTTATATGGCGTTTGGTATTTTAATTCTTATTACTACTTTAATTAGCGCCTATACATTTGGTCCTTTACCGGGTGCAAAAAAACCAAATCTAGATATGTTCCTAAAACCTCTTCCAATTCGCACCTTTGTAGATGAACAAATAAAGGAAATTCCAGAACATGAATCGGTGAGCGCGTCAAATAATCTAGCTTCTCATCTCTCTCACAGAAGAAATATTTATGTTGTCCCTTATGGGATCGCTAACGCTGACAAAGTTTTATTTTTAATTACTAAATCTGCAAACGAATATGAATTTAAAGCGCTTGAGAACATAAAAAAAGATCCTGATTTTTTACTTATATTTAATAAGGATAATTTTTATGTATTCAAAAGAATAAGTTCCTGATAATATATCTTTATGCCCAAAGTTATTAAAGCCAATGGCGAAAGCGAAGATTTTTCAGAAAAAAAATTAATTGACTCCATAAGACGCGCTGGAATTCCCGAAAACTTACAGGCAGAAGTCGTTGAGCATGTAAAATCTAACCTCTACGAAAATATTCCAACTCATGAAATTTATTACCATCTGGAAGAATACCTGGGGCATACTAAAAGCCCTTATTATAAAAATAAATACTCATTAAAACGAGCACTTATGGATTTAGGCCCAACTGGTTTTCCTTTCGAAGCATATGTAGCAGAGGTTCTAAAAAAAGAAGGCTATGAAACCATAGTGGGAGAAATTCTGATGGGTAAATGCGTAAATCATGAAGTAGACATTATTGCTCAAAATGCTACTGAGAAGATCATGGTCGAATGTAAATTCCATAATCGCCCAGGGTCTCGCTCTGATATTCAGGTAGCACTTTACACAAAAGCCAGATTTGATGACCTTAAGGTTAAGCACGGATTTACGAAAGTCATGTTAGTCACTAATACAAAGATAACAGTTGATGCATTAGCTTATTCAGACTGCGAAAGTGTTCAGATTTTAAGCTGGGAACATCCAGAAGGGGAGAGTCTTAGAGAAAAAGTAGAAAAATATAAACTTTATCCCGTTACTTCTTTATCTTTTTTAAGCATGCCCCAAAAGCAGGAATTACTAGCAAAAAATATAGTTTTAGTAAAAGACATTTGCGAAAACCCCCAGCTTTTAAATCAAATCTCTATTCCAATTAACAAGAGAGATGAAGTTTTAGACGAAGCCAAGCGCGTCTGCATGATCTAAATAACTCCTACTCCATACAAATCCTCTAATTCTTTTACATTTCCGAAAGGTACTCTTTTTATGATTTGATTACTCATTCCCATCATTAATGCTGGAGTAATAACAAATTCTCCATACCTATCATTTATTTCATCCATAGCGTTGGAAACTTTTCTTTTCTTAGCTTTCTCATCATTAAAATCAAATAAAGACATTTGAGATTTTCCAGATTCCTCTAAAGAGTAACAAGATACACTTAATTTGGAAACTTTCTTATTTTCCGGTCTTTGATTTAAAACAAATAGAGCCTTTATAAATAGCTCTTGGGTGGTATACATTTCAGTCTCCATCATTCTTCCTCTATGCCAATGCGTCCAATCATCGTAGACCAAGCTTACATGCATGCCATATGCCACCATACTAAATCTTCTTAATCTTCTTCCCATTTTTTCGCAGAGCTTTAAGATCAGTCTTGAAAGCTCACGTGGATCATTCGTGGGGCGGGGAAGCGCATACTGTTGACCTATGCTTTTTGTTTCAAATTCTACATCATCAACCTCATGGCCTCTTAATCTTTCATACCAATATCTGCCAATAATACTTTTGAAAACTTGTTTCTGGAGAAGCTCACATCTGGCATTATAAAAATCTAAAGGAGTAAAAATTCCCATAGAATTAAGACGAGCCTGAAATCTAACATTAATTCCATTTAAGTCTAAAAGTGAAACTTTAGAATAAATATCTAACAGGTTTTCATGGTCTATAACATCTAAACCATCAGGCTTGTGAAGTGAAGCGGCTAATTTTGCTAGAAATCTATTAGTGGAAATTCCAATATTACATTTCATCCAATCGCCAATCTCTTCTCTTATTCTTTTTTTAATTTCATAAGATATTTTTATTAAGTCTGGTGTTAATTTTTCAACACTTGAGAAATTTAAAACAAATTCATCTATGGATTTAGGATGAAAGTCCGGAGTGTAATCTTGGAATATATGTCTAAGCCTTATATTCACGTCGAAATATTTATCAGGATCCGGTGTTCTTACCACAATATCATTACATAAAAGCCTTGCCTCTCTTATCCTCATGCCAGTTTTTATTCCAAATCTTTTTGCTTCAATACTTGGAGCGACAATACAAGCACTTGGAGTAGAGTAGGCAGCTACCACTAATGGTTTTCCGCGAAGTAAAGGATTTGCTTGCTGCTCAATGGTCGCATATGCAGAATTTAAATCTACATGCATTGTTAAAGGTTTATTTCTGTTAATTGGGAGCTCCATCACTAACCTCCTCTACGTACCAATGCAATGTTTCACTGTCTAATCTAAGCTTAAATGCTAATGTCTCCGTAGCAACTGAGAAAATGTGGTGAATATATCTACCATCGCGTCTTACGTGATGGTAACCAAGTGTAGTAATCTTATAAACTCTACCATTCCACTTTATCTTATAAGGTTTTACAATTGCTCCCAGCTTCTCGTAAATGCATATGCAATCTATTTGTTCGTTAATATGCTCAATCATAGGCAGAAACCTTTAGTTAGCATAGTAGAATAATTTACGAAAAACAACAGAACAAAAGTAGAACATCTATATCAGTTTTACAGGTGTATAATAATGGCATGTGTGGACGATATGGACTAATAACAAAACCCCGAGATTTAAGCGAAAGATTCGATGCAGATTTACCTAAATTTGAATTTAAAGAAAATTATAATGTAGCTCCAACCCTTGAAATGCCAATAATAGAAAGGCATAGTCCGAATTCAGTTCATCTAAGAGAGTGGGGAGCACTACTTTACAATAAATACTTCACTATTAATGCTAGAACCGATAAATTAGAATCCAATAATATTTGGAAAAAAGCAATTCAGGAAAGAAGATGCATTATTCCGGCAAATTATTTCTTCGAATGGAAAAGAACTGAAAAATCCAAACAACCATATTTATTTAGATTAAAAAATAAAGACTTAATGGGCTTAGCAGGATTTATGATTGATTACCTAGATAAGAATAAAAAAGAAAAAACTGGATTTATTATGTTAACTACTGAAGCAAATTCCATAATGGAACCCGTTCATGATCGAATTCCTGTAATTCTTAGAAAAGAAGATGAAGATGAATGGTTAAATCCTGATACTGTAGAATTTGAACATTTAATAAAATTCTTAAAGCCATTTCCGTCAGATGAAATGGAAGCATACCCAGTTTCTCAAGCTGTAAACTCTCCTAAAAACAATTCTTCAAATATTATTAAACCTCAACATTAAAGAAGTATCCAGTAAGCATACATTCGGAGAACTTTTTGGAAGAATTTGGGCAGTTTCATACTAATTAATATACCGGAATAATTTACGCAAAACAATAGAATAAAACTAGAACATAAATATTCAAAAACCCTCAATCTTAGTAAGCACTTGACAGGATTTTTGGGATATGTCTAACTAAATATATAGAGACTACTTACGGAGGGAGGTGAAATACATGAGTAAAGATACGATGAAATGGGTACAACTAGTTGCAACTCTCTTAGTTGTTGTAGGAGCTGTTAACTGGGGACTTATTGGACTTGGAGGATTCATGAACGCTAACTGGAACTTAGTGAATATGTTGCTCGGAGCATGGCCTCAGGTTGAATGGGTTGTATACATTTTAGTAGGAGTAGCCGGAGTATGGCTATTCTACGATTGGTGGATGAAAATGTCGAAAAAGTAAACCAATCGGCTACTGAAAAGTACTTATTAACCTCACTCTTTTGACAAAAGTAAAATTAAATAGTCGAAAAGGGTGAGGTTATAATTTGGGAAACTAGACTGATACTCCGAAGTATTCAAGGATTCTGTTAAAAATAAATCTTGGCCCCTGATAAAGTACAGTGAAAAGAATTAAAAGCCCAATTAATCCTGTTAAAAATAAAGCTATCTCAAATAATCTTTCGCGCGCTTCTTCAGATAATTTTGCCATAAGTAGTTTTGCTTTATCGATAAACTTTTGAGGC
>CAZMGC010000007.1:0-276 GCA_964565795.1 uncultured Gammaproteobacteria bacterium | reverse complement strand
ATATTGTATCAATAAAAAATTGCTTGCAACAACTATTTTTTGTTACAATTTTTATATGCAGTCTCCTAATTATCAGTTTCTAAAAGATAAATGGACTAAAAGACACAGGGATCTCCAGGAGACAATTGCCCAGAAACACACAGACTCCTTTAGGTGGCTTGCGGATAACACTAAGCAACTAGCAGTGGGCTCATTAGGAAGTCTTGTTCTATTAACCTCACCAATTCAAAAAGATGCGATGGAGTCACGCGTAAAAGTTGCTAATGAATCTGCTCA
>CAZMGC010000006.1:6791-41454 GCA_964565795.1 uncultured Gammaproteobacteria bacterium | reverse complement strand
CCCTGTGGCACCTGGTACGTAATTACACCTCTGTAGTTAGGGTCTTGGAATTCTATGGGTGTAGGGTCTCCGTCAATATAGAGATTCCATCCTGAGAAGTAGAAAGTATAGTCTACCATCTTTAGTGGAGTTTTAGCATTAATTTCATATCTTCTTGATGAGTTTTTTATTTCCTTGCTTGTTATTACGCCCTCTCCCTCAAGTATCTCTGCTTTTTCCGCTTTTACCGGATAATCTTCACTCTTCCCTGTCCAGATGGGGTTCATAAGAACTGAATGTGGATTATAAATGGATGAGTAATAAATTTGGGGAGAATATTTTATATAGTTTTTTCCATATAACTGTCTAAACTGAAATATTGAAACAAGTACTATGAAACCAAGAATTAAATAACTTCTATTAATTTTTGTAAAAAAAGCTGCAAATATAATTGGCGGAATAAAAATAAATGCCGAAAGCATTCTCCATGGAAATTGGATATTACTTAAAATATTAATTTTTTCATAGAAAATATTTGTTACAGGAGAAGTAAATATAAGAATTAAAATTCCAGCAGCTAAACTAAATTCTAATATGCCAATACTCCTGTCCTTTTTAATCCATTTAAAAATAACCAACCCAATACCGAGAATAATTGAAGCAAATTCAATAATTCCAGGAAATATTATGTGACCCCTTGGAAATATTTCAGAACTTGTAAAATATCTCCAATCATACTTTAAATAATCAATTGGGTTTAAAAAAGAATTTGGAGTAAGATGATTTCCTACGCCGTAATAAAAATATTTTATTTCCAGATTTAAAGGCAGCAAGTAATAACTTGCAATCCCAAGTCCTAAAATCGAAAACAAACCAATTAAAAATAAATCCCTTAATTGTTTTATGTTAATCAAACTTTTTGCCGTCTTTTTTTCTTCAATAAGTAAAAATACTAGATAAGGCAGATAAATAAACGAAAAAATTAAAAGCATCATTGGATGATTTAGGGCTAAAAGAAATAAAGACACAGAAGAAATGAATAAACCATGCACCCTTCTTCTTTTTATAAATAAATACATTCCAATTAAAATTAATGGAAGAAAAGTAGCCGCAAATATCTCAGGCATTGCACCTCGTACGTAAAAATTAATTATTTTATATGAGGTAAATATATACAGAATAACTCCTGCAATCGATGGAAGTGGTTTAAAATAAATTCTTAAAAATGCATAGAATGACAACGAAGAAAGACTTATTCCTAATAAAGAAATTATTTTATAGGCATTTTCAGGAGTAAACCCAAGGAAAATAATTATTGCGCCCAAATAATTAGTTAGTTGATGCGCGACAAGCCCCATTGGAAGGCCATAATTACCAATCCCATTATTCCAAGCCACTGGAAAATCTCCTGCTTTTAGAGCTAGAAAAAATTGTGCCATATTGGTAATATGATAAGGAGCGTCAAAAGAAGCTAAACGCGCAGGAGACAAAAATATATCAAATACGAAGAAAACTGATAGAATAATAATAACAGCTGAACCAAAAATATCGGCTCTAGATAACCTCACAAGGTTATTATAGAAAGAAATGAATAAAAAACAAAGTATCTTTCAAAAGCTAGAAAATCCAATAGTATTTCTGACTTTTCTAATGATAATAATTACGATTTGCTTCGTAATTTTTACACCTCGCGTTTCCTCACTTATTTTTTCAGAAAAAAGAGAATTGAACATGAATTCATTTATCACCAGGGCTCAAAATGATCGAAAAATAGATCCTCAAGAATTTTGGAAATTTAGAGAATTCTATTCTCCTGGTTATTTTGAATTAAAGGACCAAGGACTAGAAGATTCAGAAATTCAATCAGCACAATCAGAAATAGGACTATTACCAAATAACGTCATTTATACTTCGTTGTTTAGGTCAAAACACTCTTTAAGCCTAGATGGAGTTACAGAAGCCAAATCGCTAGACGAACTAATTGACATTAACCCTATCGGAGAAATCAAATTTCAAAACAACAATTCCGCAATTATAAAAAGAGATGAAGAATGGATCATAGTTTTCCTGATGCCAGTTTCTGAAATGAAAAAAGCAAATGGATTTTTTGAATATGAGGGTAAAGATAAAGAACTTCTGAAAAATAAATATTGGCTTAATTTAACAAAAATAAAATGAATGGAATAAAATTTTCGAAGAAAATCTTATTCGCGGGCATTCTGTATATTCTCTCCACGTCATTATTGTTCTTATACATAAATTTTTCCGATATAAGAAATAAACCATTAAAGCCCTTTTTCCAAGACAGTAATATTAGCTATAAAATAGTGGGATCGCTTGCGCTAGACCCAAACACTGGACATGCATGGATGGCTAGAGCATTTCATAATAAAGTTTCTCTAAGCTTTGATTCGTTTACTAACTCCCTCTTTCAATCCATTGATCCAGTTTTTCTTTTTTCTTTATCAAAAGATTCTCCCCTATATTACGGTCCAACTGATGTAAAAATGCTTTTACCAATTGAGCTTCCACTATTTATACTTACACTTATATACATAATCAGGAAATGGAAACCTAAAAGAGATAAATACCTTTATTTATTTTTTGTTTTTCTATTTTCACTATTAATTGCAGGATTTTTTATTCATCCACTTCAACCACTAAAATTATTACCCTTAGTTATAGTTATTAGAATTTTTATATTTATGGGAATTACTGATTGGGTCTTAAATCAAAAATGGGCAAAAAGATATTTTTCATAATTTTAATTTTAGTAGGAATCTTTTTACGTTTTCATCAGATTAACGAGATCCCTGCTGGACTTTTTATGGATGAGGCTACTATTGCAGTAGACTCGAAATCGTTAGCCCAAAGCGGAATGGATGAATATGGAAGAAGTTATCCATTCGTGTTTGAAGCATTATCTGATTTTAGGCCACCAGGATATGTATATTTAACAGCTTTAGCTTATGAGTTTTTTGGACCAACAACTTTTACTATAAGAGTAGTATCCCTGCTTTCATCAATAATTGGTATTTTACTTTTAGGATACTTAGCAAGATTATTATTTCCAGAAAGAAAATTACTACCTTTCATATCTATGGCTGTAGTTTCCATTTCCCCTTTCCATATACATTTCTCAAGAATTGGATACGAAACAATGCTAGCTACAACCCTCATGCTCGTATATTTTATTTCTCTTATTCATTTACTGAAAAGGCCAAACTTTATATGGCTTGTTTTAGGTATATTTTCAGCTGGAATTAGCCTGTGGACCTATCCTGGCGCCAAATTTATAGTTCCCATGGTAACTCTTATTATTTTTTTCTTAGGCATATTTAATCTCAACTTTGGATTGAAAAGAAAAAATCTACTCTTAATTCCTCTTATTCTTCTTGCAACTTGTGTTTTGGTTTATATTCCTGCCATTCTTAACCCAATTTTTGACAAGAGACCAATCAGCTATTTAAAAGAAGGTACAGATGGAACACTTTTGGGAATTATTACCAAAAAACCATTTCTTATGTTAAATTCATGGCTTTATATGTTTGATTTTAATTTCTTATTCAAAAAAGGTGATCTATTCGCTTTCAGACATGGCACAAAAGAGCAGGGCTTATTCTTATCCATATTCCTAATTCCATTCGTCCTAGGACTAATAAGAGCCATCAGGAATTATTCAAATAACTCCTTCGCAATTCCATTTTTAATAATTCTTACTCTGGTGATCGGTTTTCCATCTGCGTTAACCTCGAATACTCCGTATGGAACTAGAATTTTACCTATTTTAATTCCTTTCTCCATCTTCATTGCATTAGGAATAGATATGCTGATTCAAAAATCTGAGAATATAAAGATTTTCTTAAAACTTCCTGCATATTTAACGATAGTAGTAGTACTAATATTTCAGATTTCTCTTTTTTATCACATATATTTTGTGCATTTTAAAAAGACCTCGCTTCCTGAATTTCCAAAAGCATCTCGAGATATGGCTATTTTTATAAAGGATTTCAGAAAAGATAACAGCGAAACTCCAATTTACTTTATGACTGAAAGAAGCTGTAGGCAATGGAGCCATGAGGATTTACATTTTTGGTATTTCGCAGACCTTAATAACGAGGAAATGGCAAAATGGAATAATAAATTTAGAGAAGAAAGATATAAGAAAGGTAGTCCATTTGATGCGTATGACACAGCTACAATCCCCTCACATACATTTGAAAATATTCATTTGTACCCAGGTTATAAGGCGGTAGAAAACTCACCTAAAGATTCACTAATAATTAGATGTGGACTCCACGTAAATGATATTGATAAATCAAAAGAGGAAATAATAAAAGTTTTCTATATGTTTGAAGAAGAATCCAGGGATCCTTATTACGTAATTTCTAAAAAGCTTTAAGGCTTAGCAATCACAATTGCAGTTTCTCCATTTAGATAATTTATCTTCTTTAGTATCTCTCCGCCTTCAATATCCTCAGCGCGACCAACAAATAACGTATTTTCCAGACTCTGATCTTTACTCCAATCAATTTCTCTAAACTCATATCTATCAAAATTATGATTTCCTACACTTGTTTTTGCATTTTGAAAATCTTTAGGCGGATATTTTGAGTAGAACAAAAAGAAAATATAAGATTGGTCTAGAGGAACCTGATTTGAAACAATAACTTTCTCATAATCTTTTTGCGATAGTACGAATCTTACAGCTTCTTCATATCCATACTGCCAATCTTTTGAATAGTAATAATTTTGTTGAGAGAAATATTGATTTAAGTAATATAAGAAATTAAATAAAATTCCTAAACAAACAACAACTAAAACAGAATACTTCAAATATTTTACTTTTATATTGAATAGCCAAAGCAGTGCGGAATATACTCCAAGTGCGGTAAAGATTTGATAGGTAGGAAGAAAATTTAAAGTTCTAACAGCGTGGGGAACGTCATTTGTAACTGATGCAGGAATTGGAGCAATTAAAAACCACGAAAAGATAAAAATCTTTGTTTTTCGAGAGAACTTTCCAAATACTAAACTATATAATCCAATCAATAATAGCGGCAATTCGAAGTGATATAAAAGCCCCATATTTGGCGCATGATGGCGTGGTAAATCTCCTTGTATAAATAACCAATTAGGATTAAAGTGAGACAAATACGCTCCGATACTTTGCCTTAAATAGACAACTCTTCTATTATCAATAACTATACCTAAGTAATCATTATTTTCTTTATCAACTGAAACCCTTTCTGGGGTATGTGAAAAGAATTTGCTCTCTGCTATAAAACTTGTAGAACGCGCTCTGTTCAGGCTCTGCGGATTTAAAACTGTTGAAACTAAGAGCGGTATTACAACTAAAAATCCTATTAAAAAAAATGGTACAAAATATTTTTTACCAATTTCTTTTAGTTCATTCCTATAAATAATTACTAAAAGTAACATAAAAAGAGGAGCAAATATTTTTTCACTTTGGTATGTATAAATGGATAAACCACTAGCTACTGCAGAACCAAACAATAAATATGGCTTTTTTAGGCCTTTAATGAAAAGAAGCGCTGTTAAGATATTTAGAAACACTCCTAAATTTGCCTCGAATGCTGTTCTGGAAAATTGAATATGCCAGGGGGAAATCGTCAAAACAAAAGATGAAAGTAATGCAATCTTGTCATTCTTAAATAGTTCTTTTACTAAAATGAAAGTTAACAGGACAGATATGACTCCAATTACAACCGAGGGGAATCTAATCGCAAATGTAGATATATCAAATAAAAAAATCGAAGGAATTGCAAGGTATGCGTATAATGCAGGCTTATAATCACCAAATGACTCTAGTGAAATTGGCAATAATTTTCCGTATTCATCTCTTCCTGTATTTAAAATAGAATATGCGTTATATGCTAAAGAAGCTTCATCCCAATCAGGACTTATCGGGACATTTCCTAATTGCCAAAATCTTAAAATAATGGCAATCAAAATTATAAATATTAAAATTAATTTAGTTTTGAACATAAGCTGATAACATAGGCTTTCCGTCCGGTAAATTAAAATTCTTTAATATTTTTACATTCTCAGGAATCTTATCCCATCTCTCAACATGAATACTATTCTCTGAATTTCCAAAATTATTGAAATTATATTTTCCTATTTTATTCACATGAACAAAACCAAACACATCTCTTTCAATTTCTGAATTATTTCGGTAATACTCAGGACTTATTTTATTATGAAACAAATAATAAACATGAGGTCTTCCTAAAACATTTGTAAAATAAATATTTTCATAGTCACTCTCTACTTCGCTTAAATATTTATATGCCTCTTTATAGCCATAGTTCCAATCAGCTGCTGACTCTCTACCATAATGTGAATAGTAAGAGTGAAGAAAATAAAATAAATTTACAAAAAGTAAAAATATTAAAGAGATATACATTCCTGTAACTAAATTTTGCTTAAGTCTTGTTTTTAATTGATCAATAAAAAATATAAAACCCACTGCAGTTAGAATTTGAAAAGTTGGCAATACGGTTTCAATTCTTAATGCATGTGGTGTTTCTCTGGCTGTTGCAGCTGGAATAATACCAAGAAGCAGCCAGATTGGAATTAACCAATAATACCCTTCTTTTTTCCTGAATATAATAAACGCTCCAATAATAAGAAATGGTAATTCCCAAATAAAAAGCTGACCAATATCTTGTGTTGAGAATTTCGGATTTCCATCCCCTTTTATAAATAAGAAACTGGGATTTAAATTGTCTAAATAATGCTTGGCAAATTCTGTCCCATAAGTCACTCTTCTGTTATTAATTATTTTTGACCAGAAAGCATTTCCGTCATTTTCTATAGCTTGATTTGAATTTCTGACAATCTCAGGATTACTAAAAATATTTACTTCCTGGTATCGAAGTTTTGCTTGTGGAGAAACAAGAAATGGAACTAGAGGAACTAAAATAACAAAACCTACGATAGCTGAAACGATAACTTGTTTTTTCGATTTCCATAACTCCTTCCTAAATCCAATCAGTAAAACCAAACCAATCAAAGGAACAAAAACTCTAGCGGTGTTAAAAATATAAAAAGACACAGCAAGAGATACTGCTGAAAAAACCAAAAACCACATGTTCTTATTTATTCCTTTTAGAAAAAGATATATCCCAAAAACTATAAAAAATGTTGAAACATTTGCCTCAAATGCAGCACGAGAAAGCATAATGTGCCATGGCGAAATACTTAAAAGAAAAGCTGACACTAAAGCGAGCCTATATTTATTTTGATTTTTATGAAAAACTTCCTTAACTAGTAGGTATGTCAAAGGAATTGTTAAGAAACCAAAAAAAGCAGAAGGAAATCTTGTGGCAAATTCATTAAGTCCTAGAATTTTTACAGGAAAGCTTGCAAGATATGCGTAAACTGGAGGCTTAAAATCACCAAATGACTCAATATATTTATAGGGAAATTTTACGCCAAATTCATCCTTACCATCAATTCCAATCGAATATGCATTATATCCCCAGGCTGCTTCATCCCAATTAAGAGACATTGGAATATTTCCTAGTTGCCAAAATCTTAATACGAACGCAATTAAAATAATTATTCCAAAAAAGAAAGCGTTACTTCTTTTACTTTGAAGAAATTTTTTAAAAAATTCTTTTGGCATAAAGAATTAGTCTACGAAGCGGTATTTTAAAAGCGTCCAGAGAGCGATTGATCCATCATGAAAAGTTCTCAGCTTTTTACCCTCATTATAATCCCTTGGGACTGTTGTAATAGGAATTTCTAAAATCTTATATCCCGCTTTTAGTAATTTAGCTGTAATTTCAGGTTCAAAATCAAAGCGCTTTGCATTTAATTTAAATTTCTTTCCAACTTTTGCAGGGAAAATTTTATAACAAGTTTCCATATCGGTTAACCAGCTCCCATACAAAAGACTCGTAACAAGACTTAATCCTCTATTTCCTATATAGTGAAGCATAAATCTGCCAGTTCTCTCTTCATTTTTCATATGGGGAAGTCTCTTTAGTCTTGTGCCATATACGACTTCTGTCTTTTTTTCTAAGATAGGCTCCATAAGCTTTGGAATAAAATTCGGATCATATTCAAGATCTGCATCCTGAATAATAATATAGTCTCCACTTGATTCTTCAATACCCCTTTTAATTGCAGCGCCTTTTCCCATATTCATAGGCTGCTTAAAAACCTTAATACCATCTTTTGGCAAAAGCTCTAGTGTTTTATCTGTAGATCCGTCATCAACGACTATTATTTCTGTATCTGTTTCCTTAATCTTTACTGCTTTCACTCTTTTTATGATTTCTGAGATTGTCTTTTCCTCATTAAAAACTGGAATGATAATTGATAATTTCATAGTGCTTTATAAAGAGCGTAATTGGAATTTTTATAAATTAGCTCGATGTTTTCGAGCTTATCAAAACACGGAGTTTTCTTCAAGTCTAAAATATAACTTGAATTAATATTTTTAAGTCTTTTGCTTAAATCAGCCTCTAAATCTCCTACATCCTGACATTTAATTAATAACTCATTTATATCTCCAACGTTTTTCTTCCTAGTTTTAATTTCTTCATCAATCCCCCCAAATTCCATAAGCTCAGACTCAAAATAAACAGAATGCTCAGATAATCCAGATATTATGGGTGCGAGATAAGGCGCTTGATATACATCTCCAGTCTTTTCAACATTCAAGAGAAGTATGCTTTGATCTTTAGGAATTCTTGTAAGTTCCTTAGAAACATCTACCAGATCAAGATCTACTTTATAAGGATTATTCGAATATAAACCAAGAAGTCTAAGATTATCTGGCAAACTTAAAACAACTATACCCAAAATTATTATGCCGAGTTTTACATTATTAATTCTCCCTAAAATTCTAGCCAGAGAATAGGCAGTAGGAATTAAAAGAATAAAATAACCTATCCATAAAAACTGAAGGACTACAAAAACGGCTGTACTCTGAATAAAAAAGCTTGGAATCAAAAAACTAAGCAAAACGAGAAATCCCCAAAACATATTTTTTTCTGTATAGAGAGACTTATCTAAAAGTTTTTTTAAATGAATAAAATTAATAAGTCTTAATCCAAGACTTGGAAGGTAAAATAATGGCAAAATTAATATAAATTTATAAAAAATAATTTTTATATAGTTGTTGTGGGCTTCAAAAACGAGTAATCTCTGATACCAATCCAATCCATAAATTGCAGAAATACTCTCTAAGTAATGCCTATACAGAAGATTAGGTGCAAATATCAGGCTTCCTGAGCCAAAATTTATAGGTAAATATGTAACTGCAAATACTACTCCTCCAACTAAAATTACTGGTAATAAATGCAGATTTCTGTTTCGCAATAGATTAATTAGGAAAATAATCCCAATGCTTAAGAATGCTAAAAATCCTGTGTAAATTTTAATCATTGGAAGAACGCTAATAATAATTGCACTTAAAATAAATGAATATTTAGTTTTTGCTGAGAAAACTAAAATATAAAAAGCAAATAAAAGCGAAACAGATAAGATTACTGATGGGTCAACTATATTAGCAATTGTTTGAACAATTCCCGGGTCATATGAAATCTTGTCTGGAAATACAAATCTTGAAAAACTTTGGGCGAAATAAAGAAGCGTAACAAATATAATTTGTGTCTCTCTTTTCATTCCCATAAACTTGCCCAGTGCAAGTCCAGAAAATCCATAGAAAATCGAAAGAACCACAGGAAATAATCTAAAAAATAAATCTAAAACATCAAGTCGATAAAACTTAGAAAAATAAGCAACTACAAGATCATAAAAAAAGTTGTATCCATTTAGCGGTAATCCAAAAAGTCCGGGATGGGTGGGAGGGAAATTAGACTTAAGATTTCCAATTAAACTTAAATGATAGATCGCATCCACACTATTAACGGAGTAGAAAACCAAACTGTTATTTTCTATAGATCCTGATCTCCACATTAAATAGCTTGTTAAAATAGTTCCCGCTAAAATAATTAGGAATTCCGAAGATAATAATTTCCTAAAATCGAATTTTAATGTTTTTTTTACATTTATTATAAAAATTGGTATGCATAATAATAGGAAAATATTGTAGTAAAACTCGAGACCTATCCATGACAGAAGATATGTAAAAATCATAAATAGCGAAATGCCTAAGGAGAATCTTAAAACGAAATTTATTAATGCTTCTTTTGCGGAAAATTTAAAAAGCTTAAGAGTAAGGTATCCCGGAATGTAAAACGCAAAAAATAGAAGAGCGAAAAAATAAATAAAATTAATTATTATCATGAAGTTAAATTCTTTAAAATTTCCTTATCAGAAACCACAAATTGTCTTCTTTGTTTTACTCTTTGGTCCAAAACTCTACCAAATCTAAAAAGCCCATCAATAAATCCCAATACTAATGCCCTGTCTCCCCTTATTCCATTCATCAAATGGTATGGTAGCCAAATAATATGAGAAATTATTTTAGATAAGTCACCATTTTTCCAGACAAAAATAAATTGGTTTCTATATGCAATTCTTTTAACCTGAAGAGGCGTATATTTACTTTTAATTGCCCCCTTTTCATGCTCATGTCTTACAACACTTTTCTTTTCAAATAGAGTCTTGAAACCTGCACGCTGCGCTCTATAAGAAATATCTATATCCTCCCAATAAAAAGGATCATAAACTTCATCAAGCCCACCTAGCTTATCCCAGATTTTTTTCCTAAACGCTCCACTTCCTCCACTTATCCAAAGTGTATTTTTTTTCTCTAAGTCTCCTGCCTGATGCATTAAGAAACCTTTTTCCCATCTACCAACTCCTCTTCCTCTTAAAACTATTTTCCCATCCTCAACGCTTTCGTTAAGACACCCTACAGCAAAAACAGATTCATCTGAAAAATTTTCTAAAAGAGGATCCAGAAATGAATTATTTGCAATTACATCTGTGTTAAACAAAACTACAATTTCTCCAGTCGCTGCCCTTACTCCTTTATTAACATTTGTAGAAAATCCTTTATTCTTCTCACTCTTTACAAGAGTTAAATTTTTATATTCTTTTATAAACTCCTCAATAACTTGAATTGAGTTATCTATGGAGCAATCATCAGCAACTACAACATCAATCTTGCCGTTTTTATAATCCTCTACAGCTTTCAAAAGTACCGGAAGATTTTTCTTAAGCAACTCTTCACCATTATAATTTGGAACCACGATGCTTATGTTCATAAATATTTATAATAAATTTTCACTATTTGCTCACCAGGTGGAACAGTTAAACCTCTAAAATTATAATCGGTCATAAATACTTTTGGTTCTGAATCATACCCTTCTATTTTAGCATGCCAATTAGGATAGTATGAGTCTGTTAACACTAAAAACCCTAAATCCCCTGAATCAATTTTCGTCTTTAGTATAATTTCATTATCTGAATATTTAATGATCTCTACTTCTCCTGAAGCATAAACATTACCAAAATCAATCTCGCCTTCTACAATTGCTGTTCTACTAGGATCAAAATTTGGATCAAACATTGAATCAATTGTTTCTTGTTTTGATTTTGATGCAATTACATTATTTACAAAAAATGCTCGGGGTAAAACATTTTTATTTTCATAGACTTTAGTCTGTCCTTCTTCAAAAACTTTTACAAATCCCTCTTCACTAATTTCAGTTAGAGTTAGTAAATACTTAACTCCTAAGAGATCTACGAGTGGTTTTGAGAAATTTTCTATCCTTACAATTCTATTAAATCCGTAGGGTGGATCTATATTCGGTTCATTCCTATTAATTGCTGAAATAAATTCTGCATATTTATTGAGATAAAGCGGGTCGTAACCTTCTACGGTTTGAATTTTATAGACAGAGGAAAAATTCGGAGGAAGGATTCTTGCGTCATTTGTCGCTAACCTATGATTACCAATATTCTTAGAAATAAAGTCAAGAGACTTTGTCTGTGGAAATAGGTATTCAGATTTTGAAAAAGTATTAAATTTCCATGAAAACCTAAATAAATCAAATATTGTTATTAGGAGAAGAAGAATTAGCGCGAACTTCTTTAAATCTTTTCTTACTTTAACTATTGAAAAAATTAACACGCTTGATACTACAAATATTAATACAGGGAAAATCAAATTTCTTTGCGAAACCATCAACTTCTCCTGGCTTAGTCCAAATTGATTTCCCATTTGAACAAATGTAAATATTCCCCCAAAAACTAATGCAGTCATCCCAATAGGAATAATAATTTGTCTTATTTTTTCTTTATTTATTAAATAATTAAGTCCCAGTGCTGACAAAATAGCTAGAGAAAAATCTACCAGAAAAATTAATCTTGTTGGTTGAGAGGAGGAAATAAAAGGTATTTCCAGAACAAAAGGAAGCTTAGAGATAAAATTTGGAAGTGCAAATACTAAGGATATTAAAAATACTCCGCCAAAAAAATAAGTTTTCTTATCTTTTCTAAAAATTAGCGCGAACAGCGTTAAAGTAATTGAAATGACTCCAGCATAAGCTGTTAATTCTCCATAGTTCCATATCCCCCAATAATTTAGTGTAGTTGGATTACCAAAAAAGTCAGGAACTAATAGTTGGACCAAGTTTTGCCATGGCAAAAACCATCCTTCTTTTTGCCAAAGAATCTGATCCAAACTCCTAGAAGAAAGCAAAATATATTTTAGTGTTGGAATAAGCTGCACTGAGGTTATTACTAACGTAATTAACCAGGTTATCAAAAATAATATGCTAAGTTTTTTCTTATTATCACTCTGCCAAATTCTAATAAGTAAATAAACTGAAGAGAGTAATGATAAATAGAAAAATGTTTGTAGATGACCTGCGAAGAAAGAAGAGATACTTGAGAAAATAAGTATTCCGGACCAAGCTATTAAATTATTCCTTTTTTTCTCAGTAATAATCTTATCAATGGATAATAAAACTAATGGAAGCCATAGAGCAGTATGCAAAACATTTCCCCATTCAAGCCAGGTTGTAGAAAATCCTGAAAAAGAAAAAATTATAGAACCTAAAAGACTTGAATATATATCTAATTTCAAATTTCTTAGATATAAATAAATAAATATTCCAGCAAGAAAGGGCTGGAGAATTATGAAAATTGACCATGAATAATTTAAAGGAAGAGCCAAAAATATAATATTTAAAGGATAAAAAACAGCAGACTGAAAATTTGCCAAAAGTGGTGTGCCGGAAAATGCATACGGATTCCACATCGGTAATTCTCCTTTTCTTAAATTTTCAATTGACAAATCTTTCCAAGGATATTGCTGTCTTACGGGATCAGTAATCAAAAAGTTTTTAAAAGGAATTCCATTAGGATACTCTCTTGCATATGAGTCTCTATAGGGATGATACAAACCGATAATAGTGTCGGAGGGAATCGGCAGTAGTCCTTTTATAAAAAATTGCCAGAAAAAAACAATAACTAAAAATAAAATTGCAAAATAAGGAATTAATTTCCTAATCATTTATAAATCCGTTTACAGTTTCAGAAAATTTTTCTTTACTAAATTGTTTTGCTTTTTCCATAGCATTTTTTGAGAGCATCTCCAATAATTTCGTGTCATTTACTAGTTTTAATGTTTTTTGCTCAAGTTCATCTAGGTTATCCCAGAGCAAACCGTCAACCCCATCAACCACTATTTCTTTCTGTCCCCCTGCGTTAATAACTACTGGAACAGCTCCCGCACCCATCGCTTCTACAGTAGAAATACCAAAATGCTCAGCGAACTGCGGATTCTTATCCAAGTCTTCACCATATCCACTCGCGTGCCAATAAATCTTTGACTTACCATATATTTGCCATAGGGAATCATTTGATTTGTTTACTAAAAATTCAACTGGATAATTTTTTGCAAGATTTTTCATTTCCTCAAATTCATTAATATCTTTATCGTTAACGCTAACTGCCAACACAAATTTCCAATCCTTAAATCCTTTGTCTACCATTTTCTTAAATTGGTTTACCATTACATATTGTTTTTTATAATCATCATTTTTAACATTTTTTGTTCTAAAACGACCTACATGCAAAATTATATTTTCTTTTTTTGTATTAATATCTTTAATATTTACCGGGGGAAAAAGAATTTTAGTTTTTAAATGAAACTTTCTATCTATAAAAGTCTTTGTGTAATTTGAGTTACAGAAAAAAAATTGCACTCTTTTAACCTTTATTTTTCCGAGTAAAGAGTGCGTATCCATTTTATCCAGAGGCTGCTGTATGTGAATTAAAAGTTTTGGACTGACTAACGGAATAGATCCGTCACTTAAAAAAATTATCCTCTCATATTTTTTTGTAGCCATTAATCTCTGGAGCGTTGAGTATTTAGGAGAGAATATATTCGGAACAATCCTTACTTTTGACAAATCTAGAGAAAATCTTTCCAGTATCGCATCTAAATCTGATTTATTATCCCAAAAAACATCGACGTCGTGCTTTTCTGACAATACCTCAGCGATTGTCATCATGTACTTTTCCCCCCCTCCTAAATCGTCAAGGTACGGATCAAAAATACCAATTCTCATACAATTTATTCTAACAACTTTTGATTTTTTATTAAAGTTTTGCTAGGATTAGCTTATGAACTTTATGAGCCCAATTCCAGGAATTAATCCTTATTTGGTAGTTGCGCTTCTCATTTGGTCAATGTTTTGGAAAAGTTTAGCTTTATGGCGGGCTGCGAAAGGAAATCAAAGATACTGGTTTGTGGGTTTACTCTTGATTAACTCTTTTGGAATTTTAGAATTGGTATATTTACTTAGATTCGCAAAAAACAGACTAACTATTGAGGAAATAAAAACAAAAAAATTTCTTCCCTAACTCTTCTTATTTTGAGCTTCCCAGAGCTTCGCATAAGTTATAAATGTGCTAAATGATTGATAGAGGCTCTCAATTAGTCCCGGAACTCCCACCTTGTACCCTTTTTCAGAAATATAGGATCTTAAAAAAGAAGTAATCATGACTCTAGGAAACCTCCACCATGTCATTTTAGGATGATTTGCTTCAATTCTTATTTTACTTTCAGTATCAGACCATTCTATGGTTTTTCTTAACATCTGTGATAAATTTCTATGGGTGAAATGCAAAAGAGTGCCATCAACTTGCCCTATATCTCCATCAACTACAGGGCTCTCGTGTATTTCCCCTTTCCAACCAATGAGCTTGTCCTTCTTAAATAATCTTTCCAGTTTCTCAACTTTAGGCCATTGATTGCCTCCTAAATAGAAATTTTTCCTATTAATTCTGTATGCTGAATAAGAGGAATTAGATTTAATTTCAAACAAGATGCTTTTTCGAAGTGTCTCATCAACTCTTTCATCTGCATCTATATATAAAATGTAATCACTGCCTGCATGCTCCTTACCCAAATTTCTTAGCTCTGAAAAACTTAAAGCTTTAGATTTAATAATTTTAGCTTTGTATTTCTCTGCAATCTCAATTGACTTGTCAGTTGAATGGTTATCAATAACTAATATTTCGTTACAAAAACCAAGAGATCTTAGAGCTTCTTCGATCATCTCCTCTTCATTTTTAGCAATTATTATTCCTGTTATTTTCATTATCTATAGCTCCCTTTATTAAATCTCCCAATATAGAAATCGATAATTCCTCTTCTTTGCCATTTTCTACCCATCACAAACAGCCTAATACTCTCTCTAATTAATGCAAATTTTGTTCTAAATGAAGCATATTCAAATCCAAATATCATTCTATTCCTAGAAATATAGTAGTCTTGTAGACCGGAACCAGATCCACCGCTCGATTGGGCATTTTTATGCCAGATGACAGACTTTGGTGCAAGTAATATCTTATAGCCTTTCTTTATAGCTCTAACGCTTAAATCTGCATCTTCATAATACAAAAAATATTTATCATCATAGCCTTTAATTTTTTCAAGAAGCTCTCTTTTTAACATAAGACAACATCCGCTTGCGATTTGAGTCTCAACAACTTCCCTAAACTGTCCACTATCTACCTCGTCAACTCCCCTGTGATATCCGATAATATTTGCCCAATCCATATTTCCACCTGCATACCATATTACTTTTCCAAGCTCACTTTCCTTATATTTTTTATGATACTCAAATCCCTTCGCAAAATAAATTTTAGGAACTACAATTCCTGCGTCATTATCAGCTTCAAACACCCTCAGCAACTCCTCTATAAAATCGGGATCTACATATGTATCGTTATTTATTAAAAGAACATAATCTGCTCCATTTTCTAGGGAATATTTTATACCGACATTATTACCTCCGGAAAAACCTAAATTTTTTGTATTAAAAATTATTTTTAGATTTAGGGGGAGATAATCGCTTTCATTAATCTTAATTGGATCTTCAGGATAATTATCCACGATAATAGTACTAAGAGAAAAAGAATCTCTTTTTGTTTTCATTAGAGATTTAAGAAGCTCAATGGTATCGTTGTGACCTTTGTAATTTAAGATCACAATAAAAATTTTTTTCATTAAATTTTACCCTTAATCTTGTGGAAATATTTCGAAGCAATGTTACTCGACTGATCTGTTTTTATTTTTGTAATCCAGTATTTAAAGTCTTTTCCGAATTTTCTGAATTCTCTTTCTGTACTTTTTAGAACATCTTTCTCGTCATAGTTCTTGAATCCTTTTTTCTCCCACACAATTGCTAAGACCACTAAATGAGATGAAGCCATTAAAAGCGAGAGAAAGAGCCCATGTATTCCATCCCTATACCCACTCCTTGCAAAAAATCTACTTAAAAATTCCTTTGATGGAATGGAAATCAAGTCTCCCGGAGAAAGCTCATAATTTTTATTTATTAAATTATTGGCCTCATTTTGAGCGTAATTAATCATATTTTTTTGAATGAACTGAATAATAGTCTCGTAATTATGATGCAAGATATGTTCTTTTAAATAATCCGTTTCTCCATCAACCTGTACCCCTTCATGAACATGACTATTTTTAAATTCTCCTTTATTTTTTCTAAAAAGCCTGAGCTGATGGTCCGGATACCAGCCAGTGTGATCTATCTGTTTTCCAAAAATAATGTTTTTTCTTGGAATATAATACCCATTTTTTAAATTATCTTTACTCAAAAGTTCTTGAATTTCCCTGCTTAATTCAGGTGTAACAATTTCATCAGCGTCTACTGAAAGTATCCAATCATTTTTCGCTTTTTTAAATCCCGTATTTTTTTGAATATCTATAAGAAGTGGATCATTTGGTTGACTGAGAATACTGGTAGCGTATTTTTTTGCAATTTCTTTAGTTTTGTCTGTTGATGAATTATCAACCAGTATGATCTCATCTGCAAATGCGACAGATTTAAGGCATTGTTCTATCTTATCTTCTTCGTTAAATACTGAAATAACTACAGTTAGTTTTGGCATTATCTATAAAGCTTTCTTACATCAGATAAAATTTGTTTCCCTGAAAGGAGGTAAATATTAAATATGTAAATTGCTCCTCCTAAAATTATAACAAAGATTAGCATTATAAAATCTTTTATAAGTAAATCTGAGAGAATAAATGTCCCAAGCGCCATTATAATAGCTGCGATGGTTGGCTTATATACGCTTTTAATAAAATCAAACTTAACAATTTTCTTAACCAAATAAATTGTAATAAAAATAGTAAGGGTTACGATAAACGAAGCAATTGCGACTCCATTGAAACCCCAGAGATAAATAAAAAGTGGAGTTATGGTCCATGTCATAAATGTCCACAGGACCATTAGTTTTAATGTAGTTTTCACTCTCCCTGTAGCATCTAACACATTTACTAAAACTGATGACATAGATGAAACTATAGCATTTAGAGAGAAAAAGATAATACTAATTAAAGCTGGCTCCCATTTATTCGACCATCCTGGAATATACGAAATCATATAAGGAGAAACAACAATTAAGCCCGTAAGTAAAGGAAATAGAATAAGGGTTGTAAAGAAAAGAGATTTCTCAATTGCAGTTCTTAAAAATTCTTTATTATCCTGAATTCTTGAATATGAGGAGAATGTTACCTTAGTTACACTATCCACAATATAACGGTACACAAAAAATGCTATCCTTTGACCAAATCCGATGTACCCTATCTGCGCAAATGACAGAAACTTTGTAAGTATTACTGTCAAAAAGTCATCTTTAACCGTTGCCAGAATATTTTTTGCCTGGAACTGTGCACCGAATTTTAAATTACTAATAGAAGCCCTATATACCCCAATCTTTGGTTTCCATGGAGATATTAAATAGTACAGGGGAATTCCTACTAAGCTTGAAATCAGAAATGCCCACGAATAGCTATCTACACCAAATTTATTTAGAACGAGAGCGATTAGAATTATGTTAAATATAATAGATTCACCGATCTGCGGGATTACCAATTTTCCAAAGTTTATATTTCTCTCTAAAAGAATTGAAGGAATCATTTTAAAAGATGAAAGGAAAATTGTGAATACCAGTACTAAAAGAAGCCTTCCCCCCTCGTCATTCAGTCCAAAAAAAGCTTTTATCTGATTTATGAATACTAGAAATAATAAGAAAATCCCAAATGTTACCCCAAACTGAATAGTAAATACAGTAGCAATATCTTCTTTTCTTAGATCTTCCTTTTTTTGAATAAGCGCAGCTCCCAATCCAAAGTCTGTAAAAAAACTGATTACTCTTTGGATAGCGACAACTGCTGTATAAATTCCTAATTCCCTAGCTGAAAGTATTACGGATATAGTTAGGAATGCAGCGAAATTAATTATTTGAAGAATTAGACTTCTGCTTGCTAGAGCAAAAACTCCATGAACCGTTTTACGTGAAACACTTTTTATATCCAGTTTGTCCATTTAATAAAATTATTTTTGCTGCCACGGGTGTGTTTTTAACAACCTCCACATTACTTTAATGTCTCCCCAGATAGTTGAAACTAATCTTACAGTCGAACCGGGATTATCAACCCAATGAACTGGTTCTTCAAATATTTTATATCCACTTTTTTCCCCAATAATGAGAAGCTCACCATCAAAAAACCAATCATTATCCTTAACTTTAGGAATTAATTCTCTAACAACTTTCTTCGTAACTGCCTTAAAACCACACTGTGCATCTGTGAAGTGTGTTCTAAACCAAAACTGAATAAAGAAAAAATTAAGAGTACGTGATGTAATTTCGCGAAGCATCGTTCTGCCCTCTACCTTTGCTCCCTTTGCAAGACGTGATCCGATTGCAATATCATATCCGTCCTCTAATGCTTTTAGGATATTAGGAAGATGCTTCAAGTCTGTTGAAAGATCTAAATCCATGTACACACAAAAATCGGCCTCTGAATTACTCCAAGCCCTCTTTACAGCACGACCTCTACCCTTTTCTTCAAGTCTAAAAAGATGAATTCTAGGATTATTTTTTGATAAGTTTGCTGCAATTATTGGGGTATTGTCACTTGATGCATTATCTGCAACAGTTATTGTCCAATCGTACTTAGAAAGGTTCTTAGAGCAAAAATCAGCAAGCTTCTTAATATTATCTTCAAGCTCTTTTTCTTCGTTGTATACTGGAATTGTTATTTCAACTGTTGGCTTCATTTTTGCTTACGCTTGGCATAAATTATACCAGCTACAAGGATTAAAACACCAGATACCGTTAATAGATTCGCCAATTTTTGGATGTTAGTTTCCTCAAACTTTCCCTCTAATATATTTTCACCTTTAGAGACATTTATCAAAATCCCTGTATCCACTTGTTGTGACTCAACACTTTTCCCATTTAGGTAGTATTTCCATGAAGGAAAATATGGAATATGCACTATGACTTCATTCTCTCCTCTAGAATTAATCGTTGCTGAAATTTTATTTGTTTTATTCTCTAAATTTTTAATTTGAATATTTTCGCCAGTTATTTTTTCCTGAATAATCTCATTAGCATTTTCTGGTGTTTTAAAACCTTTTGGTAAGTACTCGTCGGAAATATTTGAAGTAGTCCAATTTAAATTAAATTTATTAGTGTAATCATCAGAAGTTTTCGATAAATAATTTTGCGGAACAAATAATTTAGAATATAAAATCACAGGGGAAATAATTACAAAAAGGTAAAAGGCTAAAAATAATAAATTATATTTTTTTAAATTTATTGTTGACACTAGGTAAATAATTGAACCTGCAATAAACGAAGAGAAAAATGAAGCAGCCAGTAAAAATCTCCACGGATATTGGAAATAATTCATGTATGGAATTCTCCATAGAAATTCTGACTGACTTATCATTAAAAACATTACAAAAGCAAGGGAAATTAAAGAGGTAAAGATAATAATAGATTTCTGAAAATCCTTTTTAAATAAATATATTCCGGCTAAAAGAGATATTCCTGAAAATAAAACATGTAACTTTCCAAGTCTAAATGAAAGTCCATCTATACAGCCTGGAATTGAACCACCAAACATCCATTGACTGTCCCAAAATTGCCTAACACAAACAAAATGATCTGCATAGTGAGCTTTTCCACCAATTGTTGAAAGTACATCGGTATAGTTCATCTCTAGAAGTGTTGGCATCCAGTAGAATGCAGATAATAAAATTCCTAATATGGGCAATGCAAAAATTAATAACTTTTTTTTATGAATAAATAAAATAACTGTCGCTAAGATGACAAATGGACTTACCATCATTGCGGTTAAATTATGAGACGAAATCACTCCGGCGTAGGCCATACTACCAAGAACTATAAAAATAAAATTATTTGATTTATAAAATTTCCAAAGAGAATAGAAAACCAAAGGGATTAAAAAATAAGCATAGATTTCTCCAATGTCTCCCCTAACATAAATGTCGAGTGCGTGATACGGTGCATAAACATAAAACGCAGCTGATACAATTCCTCCAATTTTTCCCCAGAATTCTTTTGCGAGCAGATACATGGAAAATGCTGATCCCACAACAGCAATTAAAATCATAATTTTTGTGGCGATAAGCGCATCAAATCCTAGAAAATTAAAAGCTGCTCCAACATAATAAGGAAGTGGTCCATAAAAATTAAAAATTGGGTAACCATAACCATAGCCTAAATCCGGAACCCATCTAACCGGAAACATTCCGTCTGCCAAAGCTACCTTCATTTCGTGAACTCTCTGAACCTGCGCATCATCATGGATATTAAAAAACCCATCACGAAAAAGTGGAAGAACAGTTAATAAACTTAAAACAAAAATGGTAATAATTGTAATTTTCTTTCTCAAAATTTCCATAACTTCTTAAATCCAAAAATGAATAAAACTAACAAAGTTGCTAACGAAACAATATTACTTATCATTCTAATTGGAGTTTCTGTAAAATTTGCAATGATTTGGTAATCGCCTGGCAACAAATTTATGTCCATAACACCCCTACTATTATTATAATCAATATTCACTTCTTTGTTATTTGCAGTTACTTTCCATCCAGGATAATAAATTGTATTTATTCTAATAGTAGAATTTTCACTGGCTTTTGCAACAAATGAAATCTTTTTTGAGTTATGACTCAATGCTTCTATGGTAGTGCTGCCACCAATCACTTGCACTTTTTCAATTACTCTTTCTGTTGGCAGATCTTTTACCCAGAGTGGGGTTAGCTCTTTTGAAGATGTAGTTGTAGCGTCGTTCGTAAAATAAAATCCTTCCCCTCTATCAACATAATTTGAAGGCTTCGATAATGGTATATAAAGCGACAGCGCTAAAAGTATTATCCCAAAACCTAAAATCCTTGAATATTTATAAGTTGTGAGATATCCTCCTAGAATGGAAGCAATTAAACCAAGCTGCGAAAGCAATACCCAGGGATAATTTATTTCTGATAAAAGTGGCAGTTTCCAAATTAGATTTGATTCCCTAAAAAGCATAAATCCAAAAATAAAAATGCCTACCAACAAAATTAGTGCTAAAAATTCATTCTGCACTTTTTTCAAAATATTAAACTTTCTTAAAACAAGTATTACCAGCGCTGAAACTAAAACAAGTAAAAATGGCCACCCAATTTGATAGGTAAATGGACTCACTTCGTCAGTTGGAGTTCCAAATCCCCACGGGGAATTTAAAAGCTGAGAAAATTTAACATAATATAAATTTCTATCTGCAATCGGAACCTGGGATAATAAAATATTTCCTTTTTCAAGAAGTGCAGGAATCCAGAAAAAAGCTGAAAGCCCCAAACCTGATATTAGTACAAATAAATAATTTTTAAGAATTTTAATATCTTTCTTTATTGAAAATGCTACAAAAAATAAACCCAAAGTTAATGTAAAAAGAATCCCCATAATGTTATGTGAAGTTACCAGTAAGGCGTAAGAAACTCCTCCTAGTAATTTATAAAATAAAGATTCTGGTTCTTTATAAAGCGAAACTAAAGAAAAAATAATTATAGGAAAAAACATAAACGCAAAACTTTCACCTATTGACCCTCTCACAAATAAATCAACAAGTCGGTATGGAAAATATAAATAAAGAACACTGCTCACTATCCCAGCCCAGTTATTTCCCCATATTTTTCTGGAGACCAAAAACATAAAAAAAGATGAGATTGGAAGTGTAATAGCAAACATAAATTTAACCGTGTCGACAAATCCCAATCCAAACATGTGAATCACAACTCCTAAGTAATATGGAAATGGATATGTGAAATTAAATAAAGGATATCCATATCCGAAATTTAAATTCCCACTGTATCTCGCTGGGATTTGAAGATCCCTAAGAATTCTGAACATATCTGAAAGCCTTACAACAGCCCACTCTCCATCATGTGTTGGAAAATACCCTGGATGAATATATGGAATTAGAAGAGGAATTGAGATTACAAAACAAAAAATAAAAACTGGAAGATAAAAGTTAACAAATCTCACGATTAAATTATTTCTCTACAGAATAAACTGTGTAGAAAATTGCATCGTTTTTCTTATATTCTGATACTTTTTTTAGAGGCCAATCATCAGGCGCATCTCCAGGATATTCACATTCAATACATGGCTGGTAGAAAATAAAATAAGTAGGCATCTTCTCAGACGCTTTTAAAACTTCCTGCGGAATTTCCTCGACAGGCCAATATCCTTTTATAGTTACATTCGGATTATCAGCAAGATAGATCTCAAGTGCATATGGAAGGAGTCCAAATGTCCCCTCTGTACCAATAAATATCTTTTCGTTCTTGGATTTTTCTTCAAAAAAAGCGATACTTTCTTTTACTCCGCCCCCTGCGGGCCATTCACTTATATACTGTTTATGGTCTGCATCAGCAATTGCGGCCTTACTTGGAATAAAAATAAAATCAGATGAAACCTTTACCGGATAAATTATAAAAAGAATAATCGTTAAAATCGCAACAACATAATAACTTCCCATTTTTCTTTTTGACAAATAATTATTTATTAAATTAGATATTTCAACTAAACCTAGTGCGGCAAGTGGCAATAAGTAAAGACTCATGAAAAAAATAAATCTTGGGAAAATTACTCTACCGAAAAGCGCTAGCGCAATTAAAGGAAGAGCAAAATATGCAATTAAAACTAGTTTTTCTTTTAAGAACTTTCTGGAAATAAGTGAGGCGATAATTAATATTAAGTAAAATGGAGTTAGATAGGTAAAAAGCCAAGTTAAAAGTCCCCTTAAATTACCTAAAAATAAATTGATATTGTCAGAAATTGGAATACTAAATGGGTAATAAACGAAAATTGTATTTTTTTCTTTTATGATATGAAAGAAAGGCGAAAGCCTTAAGGAGTTATATAAAACTTCTGCGATTCCAGCAGAAACAAGAGTAAAAATTCCCCAAACAAATAATTTCTTAAGTAATTTTTTCTCTTTAAAATTAATAAGAAGTAATGTTGCAGGAAGAAGAATAATACTAAAATTTGCGCTCGTTTTTGTAAGCATTCCAGCACCCAAAATTCCTCCTAAAATCAAAGCAATATCAAATCTTAATCTTCTAACCAATAAAACCGAAAAATAGATTGCATAAATGGCAAGTGTCCCGACCAAACTATCATATAAAGCCATGCGGTCATAAACTACAGCAAACGGATAAGCGACATATAGAATTGAAGAAATAAATGCTGCTCTTTTACTTTTAAATAATTCAAATGTTAATAGCCATAGTCCAATTAAAGAAAATAGACCAGAAAAAACAGACACAAGTCTAACAGCAGTAACAGGATCTTCAAAAATTCTTAAAAAGATCATCCCAAACCAAATGAGCATTGGTTGTTTTCCGTCAGTTAAGGATATAAATCGCCAGTTAGCATCTTGAGATGCGATTTGTGCCCACCTTACATAAAGAGCTTCATCGGTAAAAATTGGGAAATTTCCTAAAATAATTAACCTTGAAGCGAAAAAAGCCAGAAGAATTAAAAAGCTAAGAATAATCTCTTTTTTAAATTTAAGGACAAGGTTCATTAAATAAATTATACTAGAAACTTCTAGCTTTGTGTACGCTTAGAAATGGAGAATTTATCGTATGCGAAAATCAAAGCCAGAAATATCAATGGAGAGATTATAGTTAATCCATTCCTAATAGGAACCCCAATTCCATCCCAATCCCCAAAGTAAAGTAAAACAGTGTACCTAAAAAGTAAACCAAGAGAAAAACCAATTGACGCCATTAAGACATATTTATTTGGTTTTAAAAGAGCAACGAAAGGAAGAATCCACAAGAAATACCAAGGCTGGATTTCTATTTTTATTAATGCATAAAAGCTAGCCAAAAGCATAGAAATAATAGTTAAAATTACAAATTTGTTATTTTCTAATTTTGTTTTAAGAGGAGTAAAACTAACAACAATTGGCAATAAAAGACCAAGTGTTGGAATTTTTACCTGTGAAGATATAATAACTAAAATTAAGGCAAAAATTCTTTTTCTTAAGAAATAACAATATAACCCCAGCAAACCGAAAAATACCATCGCAATATCGTTATGAGATGAAACTAAGCTCTCAATTATTACCAGCGGATTTAGAGCAAAAAATACCGTATTGAAAATCGCATGCTCTGGATTTATTTTTTGATTTATTTTGTAAATCATAAATACTGAACCTAAATAAAAACCAGTGATCATAAATTTAAATAAGAAGAAGGTTAAGAGAAAAATATTCATCCCAATGAATGAAACTGGGACAGATAATGCGAGCCAAATTGGTCCATATGGATAAACCCTATGCGTCCAACGCATGAATGAAAGCATAGGGTCGGTAGGATAATCCATCGCCCGATGAAAATAGGGATTCTCGTGATAATAAGTAATTATCTTTGCGTCAAAAATATAATTAAACAAGTCATAGGAAAAAGCATTATATGAAAAAGAAAGTATGGCTGCAGTTGAAATTATCAGAATAATAATGTCTTTTGTTTTTAATTGCTTTCTTAATGCTTTTCTTAAAAACCAAAAGTAATATGAGAACATTAAAATTAAAATTAAGACAAATAAAGCAGTGGAAAGTGGCCTATTAAAATATCCGATGTAAATGAAGTTTTTTTGGATATTTTGCCAAATCGAAACCTGAGAAAGAGTGAGGCTTAAATCTATTTGCGTGAAGGAATAAAAAAATAGAAAAAAAATTACTAAAAGAAAGGACAGGTTTTTAATTCTCCCAATCATAAATTATATTTTCCAGAATATTTATTCATGGTAATTTTTCCTAAATCTAAAAGTCCATTTATAGAATCCTTAATTGGACTTACCCTTCTGGACTCTACATAAAGCCATTCAACTGGAACTTCCTTTATCTCATAACCCATTTTATTTGCCAAGAATAATAGCTCAACATCAAATCCTGCAGTCACATTAGATCCATGTATTTCCGAAAATCCATTATGAAGTGTATTTATTTTCTTAAATAATTTTTCCGCTGACTCACTTGTGAACATTTTAAATCCACACTGCGTATCTTGAATCTCGTTAATGCCAACCATAACTTTTCTAAGAATTATCATGCTTCGAGACATTACACGACGAGATAAAGGAGACCCTTTTCTACTTCTGCTTCGGGAGCCAATTACTACATCAAAATTCTTCTCAACAAATGGTAGAAGTTTTTCGACCTCTTCAATCGGGGTCGCCTGATCCATATCAGTAAAAAGCCTTACTTCTCCATTTGCTTCTAACATTCCTTTAGTAACTGCCCCTTCTTTTCCAGAATGCGATCCCTTTACAACTCTAAAGTTTTTATTATCTTTTGCAAATCTTTCCGAAAACTCTAGAGAACCATCATCAGAACCATCATCTACAATTATCACTTCAAATGTATATTTTTGACGAGAAAGGTAATGATCAATTTTATCTAAGACTCCTTTTCTTAGATTTGGCATTTCATTATATGAAGGAATTACAACTGAGAGGAAAACTTTATTCACCAGCTCATTATACGAAAAAACATCTTATCAAACAAACCCTAAAACTGGAACTTCAGGCTGTTTTAAGGTAAAATATAGCGACTAGCCCCGTTCGTCTAGTGGCCTAGGACGTCGGATTCTCATTCCGAAAATCAGGGGTTCAACTCCCCTACGGGGTACTAAAACTTTTACATGCTTTAGCTTGTGAAAGTTTTTTTAATATCCAGTAGTAGTTGAACCGGCCGGACGAACGAAGTGAGGAGGCGGGGTCGCGAGGCTCGCGGAGCGAGAACTTGTGACTTCAACTCCCCTACGGGGTACTAATTAAACTAGAAAGTGGCTCAAACTCTTTGTTTTCTAGCTCCCGAATTACCACGTTTCCCTTTGTTTTCTTAACTAAATAGGCTTTTCCTCTTTCATTTACTTTTAGAATTCTAAATTTATCATCTACTATCTCTATCGCTGCTCTGTTATCTACAGCCAAACCAATACCTCCATCGCGAATAATTAAACGTGAAAAATCTTTTTCTCTACTCTCAAAATGATAATGTGGGCAAAACATAAAGGGGAATAAACCAAGTCCTGTTACTTTTATAAATGGCCACGAAATTCCATTAGACGTAAACATTCTAGAATCACTGTGTCCGTAGCTAAACCAGCAAATTGCTCCGGCACTTACCCCTGATAATACAATTCCTTTATCAAAAGCTTTCTTTAGTGTTTTATGAACACCAAGCCTTCTCCAAAGAGTCATCATCTTTAAAGTATTTCCACCTCCAACGTAAATTACATCCGAAGATAAAATTTTTTCTTCAAAATCTTTCTTACTTGATGAACTGCTCAATATTAAAACATCAGTTTTGCAATCAAGTTTTTTAAAGTATTCCTCAAAAAGCTCAATGTATTTAGCTGAATTATTACTTGCTGTAGGAATAAACAAAATTTTAGGAAATTTTTTTCCGGAAAGTTTAATTATTTCCTTATCAATAACTGGAATATTTACTACTGCCTTACTCTTATCTTCAAACTCGATATCATCTCCACCGATTGCAACAATTTTTCCCATGAAAAAGATTATAAAGCTGGTCTAAACGGAAAACAACCCTAGGATTACATCATGTAGAATACTGCGAAGATTATAAAAACGGAGAAAATTATTATAACCTGGGTCATGTTAAACCCAGCCCATGTTTGCTTCTTGCTACTAGCTGATCTTTTAACTTTTCTTTTAGGCATTAGTTAATTAATGTCATAATTGAAAAGTGTTGTCAAGTAAGAGGAAATTAATCAGCCTGAGTTGGAGATGGAGCATGAAGAAGAGGTCTTTGAACTACACTTTTAACTCTAGTTAGTGGTTTAGCGAGTGCTATATCTAAAACTTCATCCATATGAGACACAAATTTAAAGTCTAAATCTCGAATAACTTCTTTCGGTACATCAATAAGATCTTTTTTATTATCTTTTGGAAGAATTATAGTTTTAAGTCCTGCTCGATGCGCTGCGATGACTTTTTCTTTAACTCCCCCTATTTCAAGGACTCTTCCCCTTAAAGTTACTTCTCCAGTCATTCCAACAGTTCTTTTTACTGGAATTTTAGTTAACGCAGAAACAATAGCTGTTGTAATTGCATCCCCAGCTGAAGGCCCATCCTTAGGAACAGCTCCTTCGGGAACGTGAACGTGAACATCAATTTTCTGGAAGAATTTAGCTGATAATCCAAGCTCTACTCCACGCGCTCTGATGTATGACATCGCGGCCTGCATTGATTCCTTCATAACATCTCCAAGCTGCCCTGTTAAAATCAAACTTCCTTTTCCTGGCATAAGAGCGACTTCGATAAACAAGATATCTCCGCCGGCTTCTGTCCAAGCGAGACCCGTTGACATTCCTACTTCATCTTTTTTCTCAATAAGTGTCGCCTTCATCTTAATTGGACCCAGATACTTAGTAACGTTTTTACTTGTAATTACAACTTTCTTTTTCTTTCCCTCAGCAACAAGTTTTGCAATTTTTCGGAGTAATCTAGCTACTTGACGCTCAAGATTTCTAACTCCAGATTCTCTAGTGTAATGTTCAATGATGAATTTCAAACCACCATCAGTCAACTCAACTTCTTTGGAAGTCAAACCATGAGCTTCCATCTGTTTTTTAATTAAGAAATCTTTAGCTATGTGGAATTTCTCGTCGTGAGTGTAACCAGCAAAATTAATAATTTCTAATCTATCTCTTAAAGCTGGGGGAATCGTATAAAGTACATTTGCAGTAGTTATAAACATTACATCAGACAAATCAAAAGGAACTTCTAAATAATGATCTGAAAAAGCACCGTTTTGTTCCGGATCTAAAGCTTCAAGAAGCGCAGAAGAAGGATCTCCTCTAAAATCTGCGCCTACTTTATCTATTTCATCTAGCATAAAGACTGGATTCTTTGTTCCTGCGTCTTTTATTCCCTGAATAATTCTTCCAGGAAGCGCTCCGACGTAAGTTCTTCGGTGTCCTCTAATTTCAGCCTCATCTCTTATACCTCCTAGCGACACTTTTACGAATTCACGACCTAGCGCATGAGCAATAGACTTACCAATAGAGGTTTTTCCTACACCCGGAGGCCCAACGAAACAAAGGATTGGTCCTTTCATCTTTCCAGAAAGTTTTTGGACTGCGAGATACTCCACTATTCTCTCCTTTGCATCTTTAAGACCGAAGTGATCGCTGTTAAGCATTTTCTCAGCTTTCTTAACTTCTAAATTTGTTTTACTCTCTTTGCTCCATGGAAGATCTATTAACCAGTCGAGATAGTTTCTAATATATCCGGCTTCTGGATTAAATTGCGCCATTTGTGATAGCTTCTTAGCTTCTTTTCTAGCTTTTTCCTCAATCTCCTCAGGCATTCCAGCTTCTTTAATTTTTTGCATTAGCTCCCTAATCTCATTATCTTCATCACTCTCACCAAGTTCTTTTTCAATTGTCTTAAGACGTTCTCTAAGCATCACTTCGCGTGCGCCTTTTTCAAATCTTTCCTGAGTTTTAGATGCAATTTTTCTCTCAAGCTCTAGTACTTTTATTTCTTTGGCTAGTAACTCAGTAACTTTTTCAAGTCTTTTCTTTACATCTGTCATTTCCAGAAGCTCCTGTTTTTGAGATGGCTTAAGATCTAAAACTGATGCGATTAAATCTGCGAGCTGACCTGCGGGATTATCAGGAGACATAATATTCATGAACACTAAAAAGTCTGCGGTTTTTCCAAGATTCATAGCTCGGCGGAATTCATTAGTTAAGTGATTACATAGTGCTTTTACTTCTGCTGTTTCATTTGCGTCTTCCGCAAGTTCTTCGACGTGACCTACTAAAAAGTTATCGTTCTCGTGGAATGAGTTAATTTTTACACGGGAGATTCCTCTTACTTGCGCATTAATTTCTCCATCTGTCTTAATCATTCTCTCGATTCTGCAAAGAGTTCCTGTTGAGAAAATATCTGATGGGCTTGGGTCATTTACTTTTGCACTTTTTTGAAGCACAAAACAAACAATTCTTTCCTGGCTAAATGAAATTTCAAGCGCTGCGAGGCTTTTTGGCCTGCCAAAAGTAAGAACTGAATCTGTATTTGGGAATATTATTCCGTCTCTGATTGGGATTATGGGGACTACCTTCTCCATATAGTATTAGCACTCTATCATAGGACCTGCTAGTTGTCAACCGCCAAATCTAGCCTCGCTTTTTATGCTTGGGGGTTGACAAATATATATATGCGTCTAGAATTAATATATGAAGAAGAGACTTACACAACAACATCCAACACTTCCCATTGGAGTCACGCCAGAACAACTTGTAAAAAAACTCCATTCCTTTGAGGGTCGCTTAGCTGATTTTATTTCCAGATTTGCTGGAAGCATGTACTTCGTATATTTCCATGTCTTCTGGTTTGGCGCTTGGATTATCCTAAATCACACAAATGTCGGTTTTTTTAAGTTTGATCCATTTCCTTACGGATTACTCACGATGATCGTCTCACTTGAGGCGATTTTTCTTTCTACTTTTATTATGATTAACCAAAACAGACAAGCTCTCGTAGATACTGTTAGGGAATTAGAAGATGATGCAGAAGAAAAAGAAGATGAAAGAGAGCAGGAAGAACTTGAAGAGGACGTCGAAGATATCCAGAAAGACTTGGATGACATTAAAAATGCTATGGCATTTATACAGCAAAAAATTTCTGCCATGGAGAAATCACCAAGTGCCTCAGAAAAATCTAAGAGCTAATGACTAAAAACGAAAAGGCAGAAAAAATTTTTAAAGCGCTTCAGAAATTATTTCCTGACGTAAAAATCGCCCTAAACTACAGTAATCCACTAGAGCTTTTAATTGCAGTAATTATGTCTGCTCAATCTACTGACAAACAAGTAAATGTCATTACCGCAGATCTATTTAAAAAATATAAAACGATTGAAGACTATATTAAGACTCCACTGCCTGAATTTGAAAACGATATAAAAAGAATTGGACTTTTTAGAGCAAAAGCCAAAAACATAAAAGCCGCTGTCGAAGTAATAAAAGAAAAACATAATGGTAAAGTGCCTGATACTATGGAGGAACTACTCAAACTTCCAGGAGTTGGACGAAAAACCGCAAACGTAGTTCTTTATACAATTTATGGAAAGGCTGAAGGAATAGCAATCGATACACACGCAAGACGATTTAGTCAGTTATTTGGATTTTCCGATACCGACGATGTAGTAAAAATCGAAAAAAATCTTATGGAGATACTACCTAAAAAATATTGGGGAGAAATTACTTATTTATTCGCAGAATACGGGCGTCAATATTGTACGGCCCGCTGTAAACACTTAGACTGTCCCTTGAGGAGCTTGATCGCCTGAATTTCCGCCCACCTCTGCTTGTGCAATCCTTGAAAAACCTATTCTTATATGATCTAAAACATCAAGAGTTGTATCATCTGGAACCACAAAGCTCCAACCAAAGGTTCGAGAAATAGTTAGATAACCTTGTCCCCGATGCGATAAAGAAAGCATAGCAAGAGCATTATCATCCTGTTGTTCCTCAGACTCACCCTCAGTCCATGGATACTGATCCGCAATTCCTGCAAGGTCTTGAACATATTGCCCAATCATCGCACGAACTCTATCATCTGCTACCCCAGATAGTCTATCAGTTAAACCATCAAGCAATATTTGCCTTTCTGATCTCTCCTCAACCTCTGCTCTAGGTCTAATCAATGAAGGGTCACGTAGTACTAATAATTCCATAGTCGTGAATTATAAGAATATTTTCCCCTCAAGTCAAACAGTGAACTCGAGGATCATTGGGAGATGGTCAGAAACCGTTTCATCTGGAACGCTAAAAGATTTTACCCTTATATCGTCTGAGACCAAAACATAATCTGCAAATTTTTCAGTAGTTTTCTTATAGTGAATGCTTCTGGTAGTTTTTACACCAAACTTTTTAATTAAATTGGTCATCTTTTCTTCAAGCATTCCTATACTCTTAGTATCGGGCGCCAAATTAAAATCTCCAGCTAAAATTCGCGGCCCATCAAAAGAATTATAAATTTTCAAAACCGCATCCATCTGCGCGATGCTTTGAGGAGTATCAATCTTAGGCCCTGGAATCCAATATCCATGAAAGTTTCCGATCAAAACCTCTTTTCCATGTAATTTCAATTTTAAACAGTGAATATTTCTAGGAAGATCCATTCCGTCAGTTATTCCTTCAATCTCTACGGGTGGAGCATAATCAAATTCACCATGAATAAAATATGTTTCTTCGGAAATTAAATCTACACTTTTTTTAACAAAAGTCGCCTGCCCGAAGGCTAAATCAAAATCTACTTTAATTTGAGTATCATAGCCAGTGATAATAGGCGCATAAAATCCAACATAATCCGGAAGGATTTTTAGAAGATTATCAAATAAATCTGTTTTAATTCCGTTGCTTGTTCTAGACTGAGTAGAATGAAAGACCTCTTGAAAACAAAAAATGTCGGTATCTTTTGACTGTTTTCTAACGTAATCAATTAATTCTTCGTAAACTGTTCCTCCCCAAACATTTAAGCTTAATAATTTCATAAGTGGAATTATAATTTTTATCTAACACCTGAGCAAGTAGAAGGATTCCAGAGGCCTTTACTTGAAGACTGTGCATTTAGTTGGGCCTGTTTAAACTCAGATTGATATTTATAAGCCTCATCATAAGTATATTCGTATGCATAACCTTCCTCTATCATGTATTTATTAAAACTAGTTCCGTCTGGAAGATATACATAAACAAGAAGTCTTTTATACTTATCTCTTTCGCTTTGTGTATCGTCTGATTCTAGCGTGACGAAATTCCCTTCTAAAAGCTCTTTTGATTTATTACTTGCTTCTTTTCCAAAACATTGAATATCTTTTCGGGGATCTACTGTCTCCGGCGTATCTATTCCAATGAGCCTAAGACGCTCAACATTTCCATCAATTTCTACATCCATCGTATCTCCGTCTACCACCTTTACAACTCTGTAACCTCTCGATGGATTATCATTAAGAAATTCATTATCAGAAGCAGGAGTTATAACTGGAGCTTTTGTAACATAAACACCAAGTGTATTTTCATTATTTGAAATAATCTCTGTAGGCGTAGGACTATCCGATGAGTTAGTTAACCTTGATGAATCATCAGTAAGAAAAATTGCTACTACTGAAGCCAAAACTACAATGACAGAAAAGAGTATGTTAATTTTCTTCCGAGAAGTCATTAAATAAAGAGTGAAATTATTGTAGCAATTCCAGCTAAAGTCATGAGCGCAGTTATAACAATTCCAAGAATTGTAGCAATTGGATGATTTACCCTATCTCCCATAACTTTTTTATTACTACTTAAAAGAATAATAAGGACTAATATAACTGGGGCTACAAGTCCATTTACTACAGCTGACAAAATTAATGCTTTTATAGGATCTATTCCTATAAAATTAAGTGCTACTCCTAGAAGAGTTGAAATGATTATAATTCCGTAAAAAGCATTTGCTTCTTTAAGTTTTCTATAAAGGCCTACTTTCCATCCAAAACTTTCACTCATCGCATATGATGCTGAGCCTGCAAGAACAGGAATAGCAAGCATTCCGGTTCCTATTACACCAAGAGCAAATAGGAGATATGCATATTCACCCGCAATTGGTCTTAGTGCTGCTGCAGCCTCTGCTGCTGTTGGAATATTAGTAACACCATTTGCGAAAAGAGTCGCTGCGCATGCAGCAATTATAAAGAACATTACGAGATTACTTAAGAACATTCCACTCCAAACATCTTGCCTCATAAGCTTAATTTCCTTATCAGTTACTGCTTCCTGGCGAAGTTTTAAAGTAGTTTGTCCTTTTAAAATACTTTCTTCAACTTCTTGTGATGTTTGCCAAAAAAATAAATATGGAGAAATCGTGGTTCCTAAAATAGCGCAGATTAAAAATATTTGCTCTTTTGAGAATTGAATGGTTGGAACTAGAGCCCCGATTGCAAGCTCTTTAATATCAAGCTTTACCAAAACCGCGGCGGCAATATAAGAAAGAAGAACTAAGGCAAGATACTTCAAATACCTCGCATACTTTTCGTAACTTACAAATATTTGAAGCGCCAGACTTACGATTGCAAAACCTAATACTAATGTTGCAAAACTTACATTTGGAAAAATGAGCTGAGTGGATTTGGCCATTGCGCCAATATTTGCTCCGATATTAAGCGTATTAGCGAAGAATAAAAGAGCTGTGCAAAGATATAAAACCCATTTTGGAAAATGGATCCTTATATTCCCTGCAAGTCCACGCCCGGTAACGATTCCTATGCGGGCGCACATTTCCTGAACCACAGACATTAGAGGAAATGTAAAACCTGCTAGCCAAAGAAGTTGGAATCCATACTGAGCTCCCGCTTGTGAATATGTAGCAATTCCTGATGGGTCATCGTCAGATGCTCCAGTTGTAAGACCAGGTCCTAAGTTATGCCAATATTTTTTTGCTCTTTTTACTCCACCTTTATTAACTAAATTTTCTGAAAGAGTAACTGTTTTATCTAATACATCTGCTGGGGCGCCTACAATTTTTTCGAGCTGTTTTTCCATTACTATATAAGTAGATCACTTATTGCTAAAAATAGTCAATAGATAACTCATTAAAGGTAAGGATTATTCTTGTCTTTATCTGAAAGATTCGGCTCACCATCAAGTTGCCAAGGAATATTTAATGATGGATCATTCCAGGCGACACCATACTCTCTATTTGGAGCCCATTCCTCATCAGTTAAATAAACATAATCAGCGTCATCATTCAAAACTAAATATGAATTACCGATCCCTTTTGGAATAAAAATACTAGTTTTATTTTC
>CAZMGC010000006.1:0-6781 GCA_964565795.1 uncultured Gammaproteobacteria bacterium | reverse complement strand
TGCGGAAGGATAAGGAAAGGCTGGATTGGGTAGAAATAAATATAATCAGCATCTTCACTTAAAACCAAATATGAATTACCAATCCCCTTTGGAATAAAAATACTAGATTTATTCTCATCCCCAATTATTAGTGACTCAAACTTTTTATAGGTCTGGGACCCTTCACGTAAATCCACTAAAACAGCCTGAACTTTTCCTCGAGTTACATAAATTAATTTATTCCAAGGTGCTACATGAATCCCTCGAAGCGTATTTTTACTGGATCTTGCGTGATTCATCTGCTTAACGTTAAATTCTATTCCAGTCAATTCTTCTATAGCTTTAATTCTTGCGGGTTCTCTAAAAAATCCTCTTTCGTCTTCTATGGTTGGTCTTTTAATTAGAACTAATCCTTCAATTGAAGTTTTTGTAATTGTGTCTTCCATTTCTTAATAATATCAGTGTCCTGGCGCTTTTACCACATTTCTTTTATTATCAAAATCAATTTGGAGACCGATCCTAAGAATTGTTTCCTCAAGAACCTTTCTCATGTCACTTCCTTTTTTATAATTAGCTGTATAAGGTCCCACCGTTATTCTTTTTCCACGAGCTAGCTCATATCCTTTTTCAAAATTTCCAAATGGAGCCGAAACCCCAATCCCGGTGCCACCATTTGAAGTAACCGCGGAAAGACATGGAATATCGCTAGGCCCATCTCCAATATAAATCATTCTTGAAAGAGGAATTCTTTGCGAATCTGTTTTTATGGCATCATTAATTCTGTAAGGGTTTTTTCGTAAATCGTTAACGCTTACTCCTTTTCTTATTCCGTGAAGATATCTGGTTTTTTCAGTAAAACTTATCGCAGTTTTAATTCCAATTGGATTTCCTTTTTTATCATAAGCAAAATTACAGCCGAAAATTCCATCCATAAATCCAGCAATTTTAGTTCCCTTTATTAATTCTTCAAATCCACCACTGATTATGTAAAACTCAAGACTTATTCTTGCTTCTTTTAATTTTGGGTTCTTTAAAACATATTCTTTTAATTCGTTAATTGCATTTGGAAGTCCAGGAAAAAGTTTTAATGATTTTCCACAGTCTCTCAAAACCTTTTGGGAAATATCAATTTTCCCGTCATACGACATATTAAGAATTTTATGCATATATGCTAGAGGCGGATCCCATCCATCTTCTACCATTTGGTTTATTTCCTTCCAGAACTCAGAGGCTTTTATTTTTTGTTTTTCTAAAAAAAGCGAGATTGTATCGGGGCCCAAAGTTTCATCAAAATCAAATACGATAGCTATTATCTGCTCTACCATTAATGCGGATTATATCACTTTATTTTCTCTTTTAAAGCAAAGGCAAGTTCTGGAAACTCAAGCAAAGGACGGGTTGCACCAAAATGCTCATGGTCAGTAAATTCTTTATATTCACTTCCCAATTTTTCGTGAACAAACCTAGCCTCTTCAACTGGAACAAATGGATCATCCACTGAACCAAATTGCAAAATAAATTTTTGATTTTTCTTTATAGCATCCCAATCCCAAGGCCTATTGAAATATCCAGCTTTTGTTTCCCAAGGATTATTTAAATCAGTGTGATAAGTGGCAACTAATGCACTCCCGAAAATTTTATTTTTTTCAGCGAATCTCATCGCAGCAATTGCGCCAGAAGAATATCCTACTAAAATAGTATTTTCGTCTGCGTTTAATTTATGAAGAAATGGTATCCAGGAACTTTCAGGAGCTAAATCGCTATCGGGAAATTCTTCATCAATTACCCCGACCCCAATTGATTCGAGTTCTTTTTTTAAATATGAGAACCATCCATCCTTTGGACTCCCTCCGCCATTTCCCGGAATAAAAATTGCTTTTAAATTATTCATCTTTTTTAATTTTTTCCAGCAACTCTGGAAATTTATCAAACTTTTTTCCGCCCGTCGGAATACTAAAATGCTTTTCACCTGGTATTATAATCAATTCTCCATTTAACTGCTTACTCAAAAATTCTGCATGCTGGAGTGGACAATATGGGTCATTATCAGAATGAATTAAAATAAATTTTTCAGCTTTTTGCTTTATTAAATCAAAATCGTAGGGCTTAGTAAAAAGACCTTTTAAGTCTTCCCATCCCAAATCATTCATGAAAGATCCCACCAAATATGCAGCTTTTATTTTTATTCCTTTTGGTAAATTACTTAATAAATGAAATATCTGAACTGCACCTGCAGAATGCCCTACTATTATAGTGTCTTTGGAAAAATCAAAATCTCCCCCAAGAAGAATTTCTGTATTTTTTTTTGCATCAGGTTTTCCAGAACCAGGAAGATCTGGTACCCAAACTTTATAACCAATCTTTTGTAATTCTTTCTTTAGCCAGGGAAACCAATTACTTTTTGAAGTTCCTTCTTTTCCATGAAGTATTAGTGCATTTTTTACCATCAAACTTCAAATATTTTGTACCAGTCGTCTTTTACTTCAATATATTGGTTGTTAGTTAAAAGAATAATTTTATTGTCTTCGTTATATGTATGAATTACTCTGTGTTTTAAATATTTTTCTTTAAAAAGCTCGTGACCCCAATGTGGAAAAACAACGAAATCAACAAGCCCAAATCCTGCATAATCAATTACATTTGGAGCCTTGGAAATATTATCTAAATCTCTGACCGGCTCAATATTAGGACCAGCTATTACAGACCCAGCACTAGAGCCAATATATATTTTCCCATTTTTTACGTAGTCTATTATTACATCGCGACAATCAGATTGTTGAATTTTTTCAAGAAGATAAAAAGTATTTCCTCCTGAAAAATAAATTATGTCAAAATCTTTTAAGAAGTTTTTTATTTCCTCTTTGTTTTGTCCGGTAATTGTGTAATCAGTAACTTCAAATCCTGCAGCGACAAGCGAAGCTCTATCATCATCTTTCCATTTAAGGTCCCCTTCTTCCACCTCTGCAGCAGTAGTTATAAAAACTAACTTAGCACCTTTTTTGTTAATTTTTTTAGCGAGAGCATGAGCGACTTTCTGAACCGAAGAAGTTAAATACAAATTCATGATGCAATTATAGCAAAAATATTACTTTTCCCCATCGGGGATGATAAGAATTGATCCAGGGACTAATTTAAATGTAACTGGATCGGAAAAATTGTTATAGGGAAAATCAATTATTTTTTGTTTGGATGTTTTATATTTTTTAGCTAAGGATTCGACTGAATCTCCATAAACTACAACATGTGACACTCCAGATACAGGAAGTATATTTAACGCTTTTCCAACTTCAACTTTATTTGATCCCAGATGGTTTTCCCATTTTATTGTTTGAGAAGAAATTGAAAACTTTTGCGCGACCGAATCAACCGTATCCCCCTCTACAGTCACGTAGCTTATTATTTTGTCTCTAGGTTTTTGATCAACATATGAAATCTCAGAAATTTTATTTATATTTAAAGTTAATCTACTACTTTGTGTCGGACTAAATAAAATACACTTTTTCAAAACGCACTGCTTATCTGAAAACTCAAAGTTTCCAGATAATCTAATATTTTTGCCAATAAATCTTTCAAGATCAACTAAACTCTTACCAATGCTTACTCCAATCTCGCCATTTATTTCTGTCGTGCAATTTTTATTTATAAAATCAATAATTGTGTTTGCGGGACAGGTCTCAAATTTATTTTTATCAGACAAAGTCTTATAAAACACTGAATAAAAATCTCCATCTTTTTTTATAGTGTACATTGCCTGATTGTCATTTAGTGGAAAAAGCTGAGGAGCGCTTTCACGATAATTGAAAATCCATATTAAAAATCCAACAAAAAAAATTATTAAAGATAAAGAAACAGCGAGAAAAATCTTGGCTCTTCTTTCATATATTTTATTCTTTGATTTAAGCATAATCAGATTATAGCAAACATATTGACACTACAATAAATTGTGTATAATCGGATTATGGCGACTGAGGACATTTTAAATCAAGTTAATCTTCGCTACAGTAACGATAAAAAGCCTGGATACACAAGAAAAATTATTGGGAAAAAATTTGTCTATTTCGACACACAAGGACATAAAATAACTAACCAAGCTACTATTGATAGAATTAATAAATTAGTTATTCCCCCAGCTTATAAAAATGTATGGATTGCTCCTTATGCAAATGGACATATCCAAGCAACTGGATACGATGATCGTGGTAGAAAACAATATAGATATCATCCTTTATGGATAAAAATGAGCCAGGGAGAAAAATTCACCCATATTATGGAATTTGCAAAACATCTTCCGACAATTAGAAATAAAGTTAAAAAAGATATGGAGCATCCGCAAATTACTAGAGAAAAAATTCTCGCAACAGTCGTATGGCTTTTGGAAAATACTTTAATTAGAGTTGGTAATGAGGAGTATGAAGAAGAAAATAATTCATATGGACTTACAACGCTTAAAAATAGACACGCTAAAGTTAATTCAAAAGATACTGTAGTTTTTCAGTTTAAAGGGAAGAGTGGTGTATATCATAAAGTTAGTATTAGAAATAAAAAAATTGCAAAAATTCTTAGACGCTGTAAAGATATTCCTGGACAAGACTTATTCCAGTACTTCGATGAAAAGGGTGACATTCAAACAATCGACTCATATGATGTGAATGAATATTTAAGATCAATTACTGGTCAGGACATAACTGCTAAAGATTTCAGAACTTGGGGAGGAACTGTTCTTGCTGCGACTCATTTTAATAAATTAGGCTTATCCGATGAAGAAGAATCTGCCAAACAAAATATTGTAGAAACAGTAAAAGAGGTCTCAAGCTTCTTAAGGAATAGGCCAGCAACATGTCGCAAATACTACATACACCCTGCAATAATTGAAAGCTATACAAAAGGATATATAATCTCCAATATGGATAAATTACCTAAGAAAAAAAGATACTTTACAATTGATGGACTCGGAGTTCACGAAAACAACACAATGGCACTTCTCACTTACACCTCAAACTAAATGTGCTCCGTTTGCCGGATAATTTATAATCGTTTTAATAACCTCTGGTAATTCTTTTAATCTTTCAGATACCTTTTCGCCGTCTTCACTCCTGCAAATTACATGAACATCCTGACCTGTATTAATCGTAAAATAACATTCCAATCCTTCACGTCTTAGACTTTGTACATATTTCATAACTGCTACTGTCCCAGGTGTCCAATAAAATAAAGGCGGGTTAGAGGTAAATAAAATAGAATGAAACTCTAGGGCTTCTCTCTCAACAATATCTCCAAAATCTGAAAAGTTTTTTTCTTCAATTAACTTTTTAACATTCCTTATTTTCTCGGGAATTCCTTCTAATCTTTTTTCAAAAAATATTCCCGATCTAGCAGACTTCTGACCTTCACTTGTTGCTAAGAATTTTTTTTCAGTAGAAACAACTGCAATCACATCCGCAATATCAAAATAATCAGGTGAGAATACGCTAACTCCATAAGAAGTTTCACTTGTATCTCCATCAATCCATTCTACAAATCCATCTGGAATTGAACGACACGCTGATCCTGATCCCTGACGAGCTAGAATAGACAAATCTTTCTCTGCAAGATCCAATCCCGCAGCTTTTGATGCTGCTAAAGTTAGCGCTGCAAAACCTGATGCTGATGAAGAAAGACCAGTCCCTGTAGGAAAATTGTTGGAAGTTACTACTCTTGCCTTAAGGTCAATTTTTGCTAATGCGCGAATTCTATCCAAATGCTTTACTCCGCGATTATTTTCAAGACTTTCTTCAACGCCATTTATTTCTATTGAGTCTTTTTCGAAATCTCCAAATTCTACTTCAGTAGTAGTTATAAGATTTGAAAGATTCATGGAAATACTTCCATTCTCAGGAAGTCTTAAAATCTCATCTTTTCTTCCCCAATATTTTATGAATGCAATATTGGATGGTGCTTGTGCAGTTGCTTTCATATTAATTTAAATTTTCTGAATATATCAATTATACCATCTTCATTTATATGACCCCCAATAAAATGCCTTTGGTCATATTTATCAAGTTTTCCTTTTAATTCTTCAGTCCCATTTCCCATCACTCCTTTATATCCACAAATTTCTATAAAATCCCAATCGTGAAGCGTATCTCCAACTCCTAACACCTCATCAAGATCTACGTTAAGAAATTCAGCCAAATATTTAACGCCGTGCTTCTTGGATGCTTTTTTCGAAGTTATTACCGCTGTTTCAACATTTCCTGTATTTGGACCCCTGGACCAAGAGTAATTAATAATATTTTCATTACTTTTCAAAAATTCGTCTATTTCATTTTTTTGTTTTGCATCAAAAGAGGAAATATTTATTTTTGAAATTTCCTCACTATTTAGTAATTTTTCAAAATCATCTACTATCACAGGTTCTTTTCCAATAAATTTTGCATATACATCTGTATATTCATTTTTCTGAGATTTATTTAAGTAATAATTTTCTGTCGTAAATAAATTCAAATAATATTTATCTTTAAAAATATCAACTAGTTTCTTAACCTTTTCTTTATCTAATACTTCTTTTTTAATTATTTTATTTTGGATTGGATTAAATATCACGGCTCCACCATCTGCAATATGAGGACTATCAATTCCAAGTTTTGAAATATTTTTCCAGGCGGCAAAAGTAGTTTTGCCTGTTAAAAAACTAATTGGTATTCCACTAGCGTGAATTTTCTTAAGTGCTTCTGAAACTTTTTTACTGGGGAATGGAAAATTTACACCTGGAAGATTTCCGATTATGACACCATCTATATCAAGAACTATTGCTTTTATCATT